>JBKPFE010000222.1:0-2764 GCA_046728705.1 Actinomycetota bacterium | reverse complement strand
ACCGACGTCGTCAGGCCCTCCAGGGCGCGGATCAAGACGGCCAGTTCGAGATACGCATGCGTTACGCGGTGCGGGGCTACGACGACACCCGCGCGGTAGAGCACCGGCGCCCACTCCATCAGCTCGGCCGGACCGGGCTCCCCGTACCAGGACCGACACTCGGCTCGGTCGGGCTGCAGCTCCAGGAGATAACGGCCGAGCGGCTGCTCTAGGCCGGTCAGCGCCGTTTCGGCGCGGTCTGCTGCCCGCCGTAACGCGGCCTGGCGTCGGCCCGCCGTCGGCGGCTCCGCCTCCCCCCTCGCCCACCGCTCCAGCAGGCGGCAGAACGCGAGCGCCGCCGCCTCGCAGGCGACGAGCTGCGCGATCAGTCGGCGCGCCGTCGCCTCTTCGGCGGCGTTCTCCCGCAGAGCCTCTGCCCAGTTGGAAGTCATACCTCAACTATGACGGGAAGGATCATCGGCCGCCTCCCCGTCCTGTCGTAAATCAGCTGCGCAATCGAGTCGTGGATGTGCTCCTGGAGCAGCTTGATCTCCTTGACGTTGCCCTGGAGGAGCTCGCGGAGGACACGGTCGGCCTCGTTCTGCATCTCTTCCAGCAGCGGACCGGGCTCGCTGAGACCGCGCGCAATCAGCTCGGGCCGGCTCGTAGGCACGCCGTCGGAGCCGCCCACCGTGGCGACGATGATCAGCACACCGTCCTCGGACAGGTGTCGACGGTCGCGCAAAGCGACGTCCTGGACGTCTCCGACCCCGAGTCCGTCGACGAACGTGACGCCAGTCTCGACGCGGTCAACGACGCGAGTCCCACGCGGGCCGAGCTCTACCACAGAGCCGTTCTCCGCCAGCACGATCGAATCCGCCGGCACGCCGCTCTGCTGCGCCAGCCGTCCATGCGCAGCGAGCATCCGGAACTCGCCGTGCACCGGCATCACCGCCTTGGGCCGGACGAGGGCGAGCATCGTTCGCAGCTCTTCGGCGTACGCGTGTCCCGAGACGTGCACCGGGGCGATCTCCTGGTGCAGGACCTCGGCGCCGGCCCGTGCGAGCTGGTTGATCGAGTCGTGGACACGCAACTCGTTGCCGGGCACGGGCTTGGCCGAGATGATCACTGTGTCTCCGCGATCGACCGAGACGGCCGGGTGATCGTCGTAGGCGATCCGGGTGAGTGCCGACATCGGCTCGCCCTGGCTTCCGGTGCAGAGCACGAGCACCTCGTGGGGTCGGTACTCGTCGAGCTCGTTCGGACGGATGAGTGCCTCTTCCGGCATGTCCACATAGCCCAGGCTCCGGGCGATGTTCAGGTTCTTGCGCATCGAGCGGCCGACCACGGCGACCTTGCGCCCCGTCTGCACCGCCACGTCGATCGCCTGCTGCATGCGATGGACGTTGGACGCGAACGAGGCGACGAGCACGCGGCCCTCGCAGCCCGGAATGATCTGGCGAAAGGCCTCGCCCACGAGCCGCTCGGAGCCGGTGACGCCGGGGCGCTCGGCATTTGTCGAGTCGCCGAGGAGGAGGTCGACGCCGCGATTGCCGAGCTCTGCGAGCCGTCCAACATCTGTGCGAAGGCCGTCCACGGGTGTGTGATCGAGCTTCCAGTCGCCCGTCTGGAGAACCCGGCCCGCCGAGGTCTCGATGAAGAGCGCGACCGAGTCTGGGACGGAATGGGCAACGCGGACGAACTCGACACGGAACGGGCCGATCTCGACCGGGCCCCTCTCCGGCTGGGCCTCATTGAGCTCGGCCGCCCGTAGCAGACCATGCTCGTCGAGCTTGGACTGCGCCAGCCCGAGCGTCAGTCGCGTTCCCCAGACCTCCGGCACGCGCACCTCTCGGAGCAGATACGGGAGCGCGCCGACATGGTCCTCGTGGGCGTGCGTGAGGATCACGGCCCGGACGCGCTCGCGGCGCTCGGCGAGGTACGTCATGTCGGGGAGGATCAGGTCGACGCCGAGATGCTCGTCCCGCGGGAAGGCAAGACCAGCGTCGACGACGATGATCTCGCCGTCGAGGTCGTAGACGGTCATGTTCTTGCCGACCTCTCCGACGCCGCCCAGCGGGATGATGCGCAGGGTGTCTGCAGCCACCAGGGCATTCTACGAGGGGGTTTCTGGGCTACGATCGCCCGCCGTGGCCGACGCCGTGCCGCCACGCCTGCTTTGGGCCGTCGAGCGGCTCTCAGTCGAGCCCGACGATCACCTCCTCGAGATCGGCTGCGGTGGTGGTGTCGCGATCTCCTTGATTTGCGAGCAGCTCGGCGAAGGAAGGATCCTGGCGATCGACCGTTCGCCGGTCATGGTCGACAGGGCGACGAAGCGAAACGAGCAGCACGTCACGTCGGGGAAAGCAGCGATTCAGCTCGCGGAATTGGAGGATCTCGAGCTTCCGGAAGGGAGCTTCACCAAGATCTTCGCGGTCAACGTGAACCTGTTCTGGGTGCGATCGCCTGCGACGGAGCTCGAGATCGCCAGGCGGCTTCTACGGCCAGGCGGTGCGCTCTTCTTGTTCTACGACGCGCCGTCCAAGTCGAAGGTCAAGACCATTGCCGAGCGACTGGTGACGACGCTCGCCGACCTCGGCCTCCCCGCCACGAACGTCGAGACGGGTCGAGCGGGCTCCTCGCGGGTGCTCGGGGTGGTGGCCAGGCCCTAGGCCGAGACGGGCTGGAGCGCGCCCAGGCGCGCCAGACACGAGCGGACCTGCTCCAACTCCTCTTCGCTCGCTTCGACGAGCGGAAGCCGGAGGCCGCCGACCTCGTGACCGAG
>JBKPFE010000183.1:0-5411 GCA_046728705.1 Actinomycetota bacterium | reverse complement strand
GAGTTCGTGTGCAGCGACTGCGTCCCGCCGAGCACTGCCGAAAGAGCCTCGAGCGCGGTGCGGACGATGTTCACCTCTGGCTGCTGAGCCGTGAGCGAGACCCCGGCCGTCTGGGTGTGGAAGCGCATCAGCCACGAGCGCGGATTCTTGGCGCCGTAGCGCTCCCGCAGCTCCCGCGCCCAGATCCGCCGCGCCGCCCGGTACTTGGCGATCTCCTCGAAGAAGTCGATGTGGGCGTTGAAGAAGAACGAGAGCCGCGACGCGAAGTCGTCGACGTCGAGGCCGCGCGCGATCGCCGCCTCGACGTAGGTGAATCCGTTCATCAGCGTGAACGCGAGCTCCTGGACTGCGTTCGAGCCCGCCTCACGAATGTGGTACCCGGAGATCGAGATCGGGTGCCACTTCGGCATCTCGGCGGCACAGAACTCGATCATGTCCGTCACGAGCCGCATCGAGGGCTCGGGCGGGAAGATCCACTCCTTCTGGGCGATGTACTCCTTGAGGATGTCGGTCTGGATCGTCCCGCGCAGCTCCGAGCGGGGAACGCCCTCGTTCTCGGCGACGCAAACGTAGAACGCGAGCGCGATCGGGGCCGTGCAGTTGATCGTCATCGACGTCGAGACCTCAGCGAGGGGGATGCCCGCGAAAAGCGTCTCCATGTCCTCGAGCGAGTCGATCGCGACCCCTTCGCGCCCCACCTCGCCGAGCGACCGCGGGTGGTCCGAGTCGTAGCCCATCAGCGAGGGCATGTCGAAGGCGGTCGAGAGCCCCGTCTGCCCGTGATCGAGCAGGTAGCGGAAGCGCTCGTTCGTCTCCTCGGCGGTGCCGAAGCCGGCGAACTGCCGCATTGTCCAGAGCTTCCCGCGGTACATCGACGGGTAGACCCCACGCGTGAACGGAAAGACGCCCGGGTAGCCGAGGTCGCGCTCCTCGTCGATCTGGACGGAGTCAGCGGTATAGAGGGGGTCGACGTCGAGACCTGAGATGGTCGAGAACAGCTCTCCCTGGCGCTCGGCCGCCGCCTCGTAGAGCGCGCGACGCCACTCGGCGATGCCGTCGAGAGTGTCCGAGCGGTCCTCCGTCGTCGCCATCAAGCGAATTCTATGGAGCTAGCCGACGATGACCTCGACGACGAACGCGACGGCGATCGCGATCAGCGCTACCCCGATCGCGCGACGGAGCGTCTCCTCGGACAAGCGGCCCGTCATTTTCGCGCCCAGCCAGCCACCGGGCAGCGCCCCGGCGACCCCGGCGGCGAGGACATCCCACTCGACCTGGCCGAGGAGGGCATGGGTGGCGAAGGCGAAGAGCCCGAGGGCGAAGCCGATCACGAGGTTCGTGCCGACGGCGCGATGAGCGGTCAGGCCGACGCCGCGAAGCAACGCCGGCATCCGCAGCGTGCCGAGGATCACCCCGACGGCCCCGCCGAGAAGCCCGATCAGAGCTCCGAAGACGACGCCCGGCGCGAGGCGCGGCTGCGCGGACGGCCGTCCCCGGAACGGGCGCAGCAGCAGGTCGAAGCCGTTCCAGGCCAGTACGGCCGCGATCAGCGCGAGAAGGAGTCGGGTGGGAAGCTCATCCGTCAGCAGCGCTCCAACCACCGCTCCCGCGACCGACGGCGGAGTCATCCAGGCGACGACGCGCCAGTCAACGCGACCTTCCCGTGCATGCCGGTAGCCCCCGGTCGCCGCCGAGGCCGCGCTGATCGCGATGTTCGTCCCGGCGCCCGCTGCCGCGTCGCCGGAGAGCAGGAGGATGGCGGGAAGCCGGAGCGTCCCGAGGACGAGCCCGACTGCCGATCCGAGATAGCCCGCCGCGAAGCTCGCGGCGAATGCTAGCGCGAGGTCCCAGGCTTCCAGAGCGGCTCGTCTGCGCCTGAGTTGGCCATCCGGGCGAGGATGAAGAGGAGGTCGGAGAGGCGGTTCAGGTAGACCGGAACGAGCGGGTTGAGCTCGACCTGCTCGGCGGCGTCGAGGGCACCACGTTCGGCTCGCCGGCAGACGGCCCGCGCGACGTGCAGGCGCGCCGCGGTCTCGTTTCCGCCGGGAAGCACGAAGCTTCTCAGCTCTGGTAGCTCGGCGTTGAAGCGGTCGCAGTCGGCCTCGAGCGCATCGATCTGGCTCTGCGCAACGCGGAGACGATCGGCGATCCCAAAGGGGACGCTGAGATCCGCGCCTACATCGAAGAGCTCGTTCTGGAGGCGCTCGAGGACCTCACGGATCTCGCCGGGCACGTCTCCTGCGAGCACGACTCCGAGGAGCGAGTTGAGCTCATCGACTGTCCCGAAGGCCGCGATCCGGCCATCGAGCTTCGAAACGCGGCTGCCATCCCCGAGGCTTGTCTCGCCTCGATCGCCGCCCCGCGTGTAGATGCGGGTAAGGCGAACCGGTTCGTCGGTCTTACGAGGCATGAAGAAAAGCTTAGGCGCCGACTCGGCGGCGCCGACCAGTAGAGGCCATACCGGCTTTGCGGGCGTGGCCGTTTTAGGCGCCGAGGCGGAACGTCTCGCGGGGGCGCATGCGGTCGGGCTCGACCTCCTCCATGAGCGTCACCTCGGCGATGTGGAACCGTGCCGGCAGCAGTCCCTCGAGCCGGCGCTCGACCCAGGCGCGCGTCGCCGCGCGGTCGTCGCCGCCCGTGTACGTGAGCGATGCGTGCGGCGGCGGGTCGCCTCCGACGTCGCCGTACGGCGGGAACTGCGGAAAGAGACGCCAGAGCGCGCGCATCAGGTCCCGCAGCGGCTGCTCCGGTTCCGGGACCGCGTAGACCGCGCCGCTCTCCTCCCACTGGGCGAGGCCGGCGAGCTCGAAGTCGAACGGCGGGTGCGAAGCGAAGAACGAGCGAAGTGCCTCCCGGTACTGGTCGACCTCGGCCGGCGCGGCGAACGGGTAGAGCAGCGTCAGCGAGAGCGGGATTCCCTCGGGCACGCGCTCCGGGTAGAGCTCGTCGTGGGCCGCGGCAAGTGCCGGGTTCTGGTCGGCGAGCACCAGCGTGAGGGAGGTCTCGAGCGATCGGTCGGTCTGGGCCACTATCCGGCGGCCAGCTCCTTCTGCTTCAGCCCGAGGATCGAACGGGCAATCACGAGCCGCTGGATCTCGCTCGTCCCTTCGTAGATCTCCGTGATCTTCGCGTCGCGGTAGTAGCGCTCGACCGGGAACTCCTTCGTGTAGCCGTAGCCGCCGAGGATCTGGATCGCCTCAGCGGTCTGGCGTCGGGCCATCTCGGAGGCAAAGAGCTTCGCCTTTGCGCCCTCCTCGGTGTGCGGCTTCCCCTCCTGCTTCAGCCAGGCGGCGCGGTAGACGAGCAGCCGCGCGGCGTCGATCTCTGTGGCCATGTCCGCAAGCTTCCACTGGATGGCCTGGAAATCCGCGATTCGCTTGCCGAACTGGCGCCGTTCGAGCGCGTAGTCGCGGGCGACGTCGTACGCGGCCTGGGCGATGCCGAGAGCCTGCGCCGCGATCCCGATCCGGCCGCCGTCGAGCGTGGCCATCGCGACGGTGAAACCCTTGCCCTTCTCGTGCAGGAGCCGGTCGCGACCGACCTCCGCGCCGTCGATCACCAGGTCGACGGTCGACGAGGAGTTGAGCCCGAGCTTCTCCTCCTCGCGCGTGACCTCGATGTGGTCCCCGTCGAGGATGAACGCCGAGACGCCCTTCGGGCCCGGCGTATCGGGGTCGGTGCGCGCGAACAGGAGCACAGTGCCGCCGAAGGCGCCGTTCGTGATCCACTGTTTCGAGCCGGAGATCGTCCAGCCGTCGCCATTCGGAGTCGCGGCGGTCCGAAGCGCCCCGGCGTCCGAGCCCGACTCCGGCTCGGTCAGAGCGAATGCGCCGACCGCCTCGCCGCGCGCGAGCGGCGGGACGAAACGCGAGCGCTGCTCGTCGGTGCCAAAGGTCAGGATCGGCAGCGTGGCCGCGCTCGTGTGGACGGCCACGGTCACCCCCACTCCAGCGTCGGCGCGCGAGAGCTCTTCGAGGACGAGGATGTAGGAGAGGAAGTCCGCGCCGCCGCCGCTGTACGCCTCCGGGACGCAGACGCCCATGAACCCGAGCTCGGCGAGCTTGCCGATCAGCTCACGGGGAAAGGCGTGCCCGCGGTCCCAGTCCCCCGCGTGAGGCTCGATCTCCGCCTGCGCGAAGTCGCGCGCGAGGGCCTGGATTTCCCGCTGGTCGTCGCTGAGTGCGAAATCCATCGAACTCGCGCGAGTATACGATCGGAGTTAGAGAACATAAATGATATTATCCCCATAACAGAAATGATTAGCGCTGATCTCCTCCGCGAGGCGCGGCTTCGAGCAGGCCTCACTCAGAAAGAGCTTGGTGAGCGCGCCGGCCGCCCCCAGTCGCAGATCGCTCGCTGGGAAAGCGGTCGGGTCGAACCGAGCCTCGAGACGCTGCGCAAGCTGATCCGTGCTTGCGGACTCGAGCTGACGTACGGGCTCGCGAACTACGACGACTCCTACGTGCCGTACATCGAACGACTCCTCGAGCTCTCGCCGCAGGCGCGCGTCGAGGACGCGCTCGAACGCGAAGCGGTCTTCGGAGAGATTCGTGGCGCGGCCTAGTCGGCTGGACCCGAAGCACATCCTGTCGACACTCCTCGAATGGGATGTCCAGTTCGTCGTCATCGGAGCAATCGCAGCGATCGTCCAAGGCGGCCCCTTGATCACTCAGGATCTCGACATTACCCCTGCGCGCGAACCCGACAACCTCGAACGCCTCGCCACCGCCCTGAGGGAGCTCGACGCGCGACTGCGGATCCCGAACGATCCGTCCGGCATCGAGTTCCCGATCGAACCACGCCTTCTCGGCAGCGTCGACGGTTGGACCATGAACACCCCAAGCGGGGACATTGATTTGCTGTTCGCTCCATCAGGCACCGCGGGATACGAGGATCTGAAGCGCTCGGCCGTCTCGGTCGAACTGTGGGCTCACGAGGTACTCGTTGCCTCGCTGCCGGACATCATCCGCATGAAGGAAGCGGCCGGTCGCCCCAAGGACCGGGCCCAGCTCCCGGCCCTCCGGCAAACACTCGAGCTTCGTCGCGAACGCGGTCAGTCGTAGTGGTAGAAGCCTTCGCCGGACTTCCGGCCGAGCCGCCCGGCCTCGATGTGCTCACGCAGCAGCGGGCACGGCGCGTACTTGTCGTCGCCCAGCCCTTGCTCCAGCACTTCCATGATCGCGACGCAGGTGTCGAGCCCGATCAAGTCGGCGAGCGCCAGCGGGCCCATCGGGTGCGCGAAGCCGAGCTTCGCGATCGTGTCGATCGCCTCAGCCTCCGCGACCCCGTCGTGGAGCGCCCAGACCGCCTCGTTGATGAACGGCATCAAGATCCGGTTGGAGACGAAGCCGGGTGAGTCGTTGGCCAGCGCCGGCACCTTCCCCAGCTCCTCGGCGAACGCGACGATCGCC
>JBKPFE010000059.1:0-1267 GCA_046728705.1 Actinomycetota bacterium | reverse complement strand
CAACGCCGACACGTACCTGATCGACAAGTCCGTCGCGGATATCCCAGTGGCGGCGGCGATCGCGATCAGCCTGATCGGACTGGGGGCGGCGTGGGTGGTCTACGACCTCGCCTGCATGGTCTTCAAGAGCGACGCGGTGGTCGGCCTACTGCTGCTCGTGCTGGTGGTGGGCTCCGCGTACGGCGCCGGACAGGTCTTCTCCGGTCGGGCCGCCTATCTCCAGGTCGGCGCCATGCTCGGGACGATCATGGCCGCCAACGTCCTCTTCAACATCATCCCGGCGCACTGGGATCTGATCCGCGCGAAGGAGGCCGGGCGGCAGCCGGACCCGGCGCCCGGGCTCGAGGCCAAGCGGCGCTCGGTGCACAACAACTACCTGACGCTGCCGGTCGTCTTCACGATGATCTCGAACCACTTTGCGTTCACCTACGAGGACGAGCACGCGTGGCTGGTGCTCGTCGCGCTGATCCTGATCGGAGCCTGGATCCGCCACTTCTTCAACCTGCGGCACGCGGGCCGGACGGAGTGGTTCATTCCGGTCACCGCGGTGGCGGCGTCGCTGCTACTGGCGCTGGCGATCCGGCCGGACGACGGCGGTGGTACTCAGGCTGGGCCGGTCGACGCCGGGGCGGCGGACGCGATCGTGCAGCAGCGCTGCGTTCCGTGTCACTCGCAGAACCCGACGCAGGAGGGGTTCGACGCCGCGCCGGCAGGCGTGGTACTCGACACCCGCGAGCAGATCGTCGATCAGGCAGACGCCGTCGACGAGCAGGCGGTGCGCACCAAGGCGATGCCGTTGGGGAACGTCACTGGAATGACCGACCAGGAGCGCGAGATGCTCGGCGCTTGGCTCGACTCCTTGGAGTAGGTTCCGGGCATGCTCGGGATCAAGGCCGGGCCGTTCACGTTCGTCGCGCGGTTCGAGGAGGAGCTGGCTCCGAAGACGGTGGCGGCGTTCCGTGCGATCCTCCCGTTCGAGGACCGGATCATCCACTGTCGCTGGAGCGGCGAGTCGAACTGGATCCCGTGGGGCGACCGCGATCTCGGCATCGGGCCGGAGAACGCGACGAGCTATCCGCACCCGGGCGAGATCGCGCTCTACCCCGGCGGTCAGAGCGAGACGGAGGTGCTCTTCCCCTACGGCTACTGCAACTTCGCCAGCAAGGCCGGGCAGCTGTGGGCGAACCACTTCGCGACGCTGGTCGAGGGCCAGGACAACCTGAAGGAGCTCGGCCGACTGACCCTCTGGGAGGGTGCCCAGCCGATC
>JBKPFE010000095.1:0-1627 GCA_046728705.1 Actinomycetota bacterium | reverse complement strand
CTCGTCGCCTACGGCGCGATGGTGCCGCTGTCGGAGCAGACCGCGGATGCGCTGGACGGCGAGGCGAGCGTCGAGGTGCTCGATATCCGGACGCTGAAGCCGCTGGACGAGGAGGCGCTCCTCGCCTCCGCTGCGAAGACCGGCCGCGTCGTGATCGTCCAGGAGGCGCCGCGGACGGCCGGCTACGGTGCCGAGCTGGCGGCGATCCTTGCCGAGAAGGCGATCCTCGACCTTCGCGGGCCCGTGCTTCGCGTCGCGGGCTACGACGTGCCCTACCCGTACTGGCAGATCGAGGACGCCTACATGCCGTCGGTCGAGCGGGTTACGGCTGCCGTGCGCAAGCTGCTCGAGTTCTAATGGCTCGGCGCACGCTCGTTTGGCGCGGCCTCGAGATGCCCCTGATGGAGATCGCCTACGTCGACCTCGACGGGGAGGCGCTGCACGCGCGAGGGACGCAGATCGGAGTCGCCTATGAGCTCCGCTACGAGCTCGAGCCGGGGCGCCTGCGTGCTCACATCGTGGACGGGCCCAGCCTGGACATCGGGCTCGACAACGGAACGGACTTCTTCGACCTCGGCTACTCGCCGCTCTTCAACTCCCTGCCCGTGCTCGGCAGCCTGGACGCGGCGACGGACTTCGTCATGACCTTCGTGCACGTTCCGTCGCTGGAGGCCTCGCACGCGGAGCAGCGCTACGAGTCGCTCGGCGACGGCGTAGTCCGTTTTCGCTCCGGAACGTTCGTTGCCGACATCGCGTTCGATGCGGACGGCTTCGTCACGCGCTACGAGGGGCTCGCCGAGAGGGTGGGGTGAGCGAGCGGCTCCGCCTGCTGCTGGAGCGCGGCCACTCCGGTTACCACCTGCGCGATGCAGCAACGGGCGAGCCGGTGCGCTGGGAGGACCCGCGCGTTCGGGTCGTTCCGGTGGCTGGAGTCTCGTACCGCGCCGAAGCGCTGCCGGATCCCTCGTTCGATCCGGGCCGCCGACTGGCGCTCGTCCACGAGCCCGAGAACGAGCACGACCCGAACGCCGTCGCGATCTGGAACGAGGAGCGCACGCTGCAGCTGGGCTACGTCCCGCGCGAGATGGCAGCCGAGCTCGCCGACGATGAGCAGGCGGTCTCGCTGTGGCGCGTCGAGGGCGGCCTGCGGGTGTTGATCGCACCCGCGGACGCCTGGATCGGGCGGCCTCGATAGCTTTCGACGCCGTGGCCTACGAGTTCAAGCTGCCGGATCTGGGCGAAGGGCTGACCGAGGGCGAGATCGCCCGCTGGCTGGTCCAGGAGGGCGAGGAGGTCGCCGAGGACGATCCGCTCGTCGAGATCCAGACCGACAAGACGACGGTCGAGATCCCGTCGCCCGCAGCGGGGAAAGTGGCGCGGATCATGGTCGGGGAGGGCGATGTCGTCCCCGTCGGGACGGTGCTCGTCGTGATCGGGGAGGACGGCGCTGAGCCGCCGCCCCCGGCAGAGCGGGAAGAGACCAAGGTTCGGGCTACACCGCTGATCCGGCGGCTTGCCCAGGAGCTCGGCGTCGAGCTCGAGAGCGTCGAGGGGACGGGCCCGCAGGGCCGCATCACCGAAGAGGACGTGCGCCGTTCAGCCACGTCCAGGGGCCAGGCCCCTGGAC
>JBKPFE010000281.1:0-3089 GCA_046728705.1 Actinomycetota bacterium | reverse complement strand
CCGTCCAGGGGTCGAGCCGGCGGAGCTCCTCGTGGTGCGCGATGTCGAGCCGGCCTAGGCGCTCCTGACCCTCGCGGGAGTCGGCGACGTAGACGGCCAGTGTCGGGTGACGCCGGCGGTCGGGGCGCCGGATCAACAAGAGGCGCGTGCGAGGGTGGATTGCCCTGAGCTCGCGCAGGCGAGCTTTGATCTGATCGGAGAGGCCGCTCCCGACGAGCGCGTCGGAGCTCCAGAGCCCGCGGTACTCGACGAGTAGCCAGCGGTCGATCCTGCTGGCCGTCGCACCGAGCGGCTCGTCGTTCTCGCGCGAAATATCGGAACAGAAGGGTTGGGGCGGGCTCACTCGCTGAGCACCACGCAGATGACCTGCCCGGTGTTGACCGGCTGACCGGCCTCGACCGAGAGCTCGGCGACGCGGCCGGCGCGGTGCGCAGTGATCTCGTTCTCCATCTTCATCGCCTCGACGATGCAGAGGACCTGGCCCGGCTCGACCTCGTCGCCGTCGGCGACCTGCACAGCGAGGACGGTGCCCTGCATCGGGCTGACGACCGCGTCCTTCGCAGCCCCATGCAGGCCCCGGGCGCGGCCTCGCTCGCTGCGCCGCCGCGCGAGCTCGGCGTGCGGCGGCTCGGGCAGCAGCAGCTTCAGCTCGTAGCGGCGTCCATCCAGCTCCGCATGGACGAGCCGCTCGCGCAGCGATCGGCCGCCGTCCGACGCCGCGGCTACGCTCGTTGTCCCGTGAGACAACTGTTTCGCTCGATTCGCAAGCTCTTCGGATTCGACGACTCCCTCACACGTGCCGCCCTCAACGAAACAGCGGTGCTCGAGCAGAGCGCGGTGGAACCCGAGGAGCGTGGTCACTCCGTCGATCCGGTACTCGTCGAGCGCTCTGAGCATCCGCCGTCGAGCGTGCTCCCGATCGACGCCGTGGGCGCAGACCTTCGCGATCAGCGGGTCGTAGAGACCCACGACCTCCCGTCCGGCGTCGACACCCGAATCGACCCTCACTCCCGGCCCGCCAGGCTCCCGGTAGCCCGTGATCCTCCCGGGCGAGGGCAAGAAGCCGTTGGACGGATCCTCGGCGTTCACGCGGCACTCGATCGCGTGTCCGTTGAGATGGACGTCCTCCTGGCGCAGCCATAGCGGCTCCCCTGCCGCGATCAGCACCTGCTCGCGGACGAGATCGAGGCCCGTCACGAGCTCGGTCACCGTGTGCTCGACCTGGATGCGGGTGTTCATCTCCAGGAAGAAGTACTCGCCTTCCCTGGAGAGCAGGCCCTCGATCGTCCCGGCGGAGCGGTAGCCGACCGCTCGGGCGGCATCGATCGCGATCCGGCCGATTCGCTCGCGGAGCTCGTCCGAGACGGCCGGCGAAGGCGTCTCCTCGACGAGCTTCTGGTGGCGGCGCTGGATCGTGCAGTCCCGCTCGCCGAGATGGACCACGTTGCCGTGCGCATCGGCGAGCACCTGCACCTCGACGTGGCGTGGATCCTCGAGGTAACGCTCGACGTAGACGGCCGGGTCCGAGAAGTACGCCTCGCCCTCGCGCCTGGCCGATTCCAGGGCACGCTCGACCTCGTCGGCGGAGCGGACGACCTTGAGGCCTTTGCCGCCTCCGCCCGCCGAGGCCTTGATCGCGAGCGGCCAGCCGAGCTCGTCACCCAAGGAACGGATCTCGTCCACGGTTGCGACCGGATCGGTCGTGCCCGGGACGATCGGGACACCGGCGGCCTGCATCCGGTCGCGGGCGGCGACCTTCGATCCCATGATCTCGATCGCTTCGGGCGGCGGGCCGATCCAGACGAGCCCGGCCTGCTCGACGGCCCGCGCGAAGGCGGCGTTCTCGGCCAGGAAGCCGTAACCTGGATGGATCGCCTCGGCACCAGCCCGGCGCGCAGTCTCGATCACCCGATCCTGCGCGAGGTAGCTCTCGCTCGGCGGCCCGGGGCCGAGCAGGTAGGCCTCGTCTGCGAGCTCCACATGCAACGAGCCCCGGTCGACCTCGGAGTAGACGGCGACCGGAACGATGCCGAGCTCGCGCAGAGTCCGGAAGATGCGGATCGCGATCTCGCCGCGGTTGGCGACGAGCACTTTGGAGAACTGGGCCACGACCCGCTTATTCTCGCTAGGCACGGCGCCGACGCATGAGGTCAGGGTCCGCGCGCGTGGCCGCGGCGGCTGGGTCAGGCCTCGACTATGCCCGGGTCGCGCCAAGCCTGCTTCGCAGCCGGGCCGACGCCTAGCTCTTCGAGCCCCGATCGCCACCAGGCGCTCTCGCCCTCGTCCGCGAGCGCTTGCTCGACGGCCGCGAGGAGCGCGGCCCGCACTTCGGGCTGATCGAGCTCCGGGCGCAGCTCCCAGGTCACACACGCAGCCTAAAGGTGACCGAGTAGTCGGCCGATAGATCGTTCGTGCGACGTCTCGCTGCGGCACTGGTCTGTGCGTCCCTTGCGCTTGCCGCCGCAACCGTCGTGCTCGCGACTCCGAAGCGCTCGTGGGCCGAAGCCGAGATCAAGCTCGCCACCGCGCATGGCCTGATGGGTCGCAACCCGGCTGCGTTTCGCCCTGATGCGCCGCTCACCCGCGCGGCGCTCGACCAGCTCGTCTTCGGCCTGACTGGGCGACCGCGGCAACCGACAAGCGCCCCGAAAGCCCACGTCTCGCTCGCTGCCCTCGACCGGACGCTCGTGCGCGCGCTCGAGCTCGGCGACGACGCGCGCCTCTTCGACCTCGGGGTGCGCGCCGCCGGTCTCCGTCCTCCCGCCCGCTTCGGCAGCGAGGTGGTCGCTCGGGTGCTCGGCCTGCGCAAGAACCACGAGGCTCCAAACGACCATCTCGAGCTCCTCCCCGGCGACATCGCGACTCGTGCAGAGGCTGCCTACTCGGCTGCGCAGATTCTGCGCTTCAGCCAGTGGCAGACCGCTTCGATCGAGGAAGCCGCAGCCGCGTTCGAGCTGCCTCTGTACACCCCGTGGCAGCGGAACGTGCTTCAGACGGCCGTCAACCTGATCGGCTACCCCGACGTCTGGGGCGGGACGAGCCCCGTTACCCAGACCCTCCATGGAGTCGTCTCCCGCGGAGGCTTCGAT
>JBKPFE010000247.1:0-4287 GCA_046728705.1 Actinomycetota bacterium | reverse complement strand
GGCACGGTCGAGGGCGAGAACGCGACCCAGATCCCGAGGGCGAGCAAGGCGACGGCAACAACTCGGGAGAGCCGGATGCCATGCGGCAGCACCTTCTCGGCGAAGATCACGGCGCCGACAACCACCATCCAGACGAGGCTCATCACGCCGAGCGCGAACAGCACTGCCATCAGGCCGCCCGAAGAGCCGACACAGAAGAGGCCGTTCGCAACGCCGGAGCGGAACGCCGGCCCGTCCGGGTGCGGGCTGCGGCAGCGGCGGAGGCAGTAATGCTTGAGCGGCGTCAGCTCGTAGATCCCGGCGGCGGCGATCACGCCGCCGGCCACATACGGACCGCCCTCGTCCCACGCGAGCCAGCCCGTATCGAACGAGGTCACCAGCCGGAAGAGCCCATAGGCGGCGAGGCCGTAGGCGGTCCAGACTGCGAGGTACCCGGCCAGGAAGATCAACGTCGGCAGGCTGCGCGTAAGTCGTCCGACGAGGACGGCCGCCGGCGCCTCCGACGGAAGCATCATCGCGGCCATCATCGTGACCCAGATCCCGAGATACCAGCCGAGCCCGCCCAGGTCGGTGCCGGGCCCCGCATCCATGCCCTGCATGCGCTCGACCGTCACCGCCCAGGCAGCCACGACGAGGCCGGCGAGGAGCAGCAGGGTGCGCATTGGGGCAGCGAGCACGCTCATCCGGCGGCGTCCTCGTACTCGTCGCGGCGGAAGGCCCGAAACTCGTCGACGCGCCCCTCGGGCGTGCGGTCGAGCAGCTGCTGGTAGTAAGGCACCACGAAATCGCGGTCGGGTGCGAAGCGCGAGTAGGTGTGGTAGACGACTCCGTCCTCGAGGGCGAACGCAATCCAGCCTGGGTTCTCCAGCAGGCCCGATTCCAACTCGGTTCCGACCGCACGCGCCCAGTCCTGGAGCCAGTCGGGCGGATCCTTGAGCATCGTCTGGACCTCCTCGACGTCGGCAATCTGCTCCGCGGTGAACGCGAGCTCGAAGTCGAACGGGAAGTCGCTTCCGTTCGTTGAGACCCAAGGGAAGCTCCAGCCCATGCGCTGTTTGTAGGCCTGGAGCTTCTCGAACGGCGCGCGCGAGAAGCAGAGCAAGGTGACGTCGCGGTGGTTGAGATGAATGACTGCGCCGTCGAGGTGGTCGGCCAGGTTCGAGCAACCCGGGCACGCCCCGGAGTAACTCGGCCCGAACATGATGTTGTAGGCGAGCAGCTGCGAGCGCCCGTCGAAGAGCTCGGCCAGGGTCTTCGTGCCCTCGTCGGTGGCGAAGGTGTACTCCTTCTCGACCGGGACCCAGGGCAACTCTTGTCGCTGGCGCGCGAGCTCCTCGCTGCGCTCGGCGTGCTCGTTCTCGCGCTCGAGCAGCTCCTTGCGGGTTGCGAGCCACTCCTCGCGCGTTCCGACCTTGTGCTCCGTCATCGAGGCATCACCTCCTGGTCGTAGTAGCAGCGGACGCTCGAACCGATCCGCGACACGTCGGTCCCGTAGACATGGATCGAGATCGCGGTGTCATCGCCCACGTTACGGACGCGGTGAATGTCGCCAGGTGGCGCGAAGCCGTTCACGTTGCCGGTTCTGTTCGTACTGGTTCCCGCCTCGACGAGGCATCCTCGCTCCTCGTCGAGTGTGAAGAGCTCCTCGTGCTCGATGCCCTGGAGGACTCCGAACACGCACCACGTCACGTGGTCGTGAATCGCCGTCACCTGTCCAGGACGCCAGACCAGCGCCACGACCGAGAAGCTTCCGTCGGGCTCGGTGTGGAGCGCGTAGCTGCGGTAGCGCTTAGGGTCACCGATCCGCTGCTCGGGGGTGAGCACATCGGGCGCCGGGAGATGGCGCGCCAGTTCTCCCGCGACGAGCCGGGCGGTTTGCCGCCAGTCGGCGTGCCGGTCGACGACGGCGCGGACCGCGCTCACCAGCTCGTCCAGGCTCGTGGCCGGGATAGGTCGGCTGTAGCTCACCATGATTCGAGTCTTTCTTCCTTAGACCGCGAGGCGGCCGAAAACTCATCGCCGCTCACGTCGTGTCCTTAACGGCTCGATAGACAGTCACGGGACGGGTGAGGCCTTTGAGCGGGACCGGGCCGATCTCCTGAAACCGCACGCCCGCCGGAGTGGCATTGGCGGTTGCGGCCTCGCCCACGAGGACTTGGCCGGGCCCGGCCTCCGACGCGATCCTCGCGGCGAGGATCACGGTGAGCCCGTAGTAGTCGCCGTCGATGTAAGTCATCGGCCCGGCGTTGACGCCCACGTGAGCCGGGGGAAGACCCAGTGGCTCCGCTTGTTCGACGAGCTCCAGCGAACCAAGCACCGCGCACGCGGCGTCGGGGAAGTGGAAATGGACCCCGTCGCCCAGCATCTTCACGACCAGGCCGCGGTGACGGGTAGCGACGTCCTGCATGAGCTCGGCGAGCCGGAGGGCAATTCGCTCCGCCGCCACGTCGCCCATCTCGTCCGTCAACCTCGTGTAGCCGGAGAGATCGGCGAATGCGCACGCCTCGGGATGCGCGCCCGGCTTCCGGCGCAGCCCCGCCGTCTCGAGCGCATTCTCGACGTGCCCCACTCGATGCTCGGTCGCGTAGGTCTCGAAGTGGCGTCGGTAGAGCCAGCCCACGAGCTGCTGGCAGTAGGGAATCAAGCGAACACCGACCTGTGTGAGCGCTGCGTCGAGGGCCTGGTCATCCGAGAGTCCCTGCCGCCGGAACGGTTCCTCGACCAGCTCGTGAAAGGAGTAGACCTGGTGCTGGGCCACCCTGCGCGGGCCTTCTCCCCAGACCCTGGCCGCCCGGAGGACCTCGCTTTCGTCCAGTCCGGCCGAGAACAGGATCGGGAGTCCGGTGATGATCTCGAGGTCGTCCTCCCGCACCCGTGCGTCGGGTTGCGGACGCGGCAACCCGAATCCCGCATAGATGCGTTCGAGCAAGTCGAAGGAGATCCCCAGCTCGTCGCAGACATCGGCGTAAGTCCGGCCGGAGCGTGGCGGCGGATCGGGGAACTTGTCCAGGTAGGAAAGCGTGAGTGCGCCCTCGGAGAGGGCCGCGGCGACTCTTGTCGGCGGAATGTCGAATGCCTGCAGTTCCCCGACCAGCTGGACGCGCATCACGTCCCCGCTACGGAACGGCTCGTCCGGGGGACCCTGTCCGACGATGCCGAGCTCGACGAGCTCTCGAACCCGCTCCTCAGTTGTGCCGGCGCGCTGCGCGATCTCCGCTTCGGTCAGCCCGAGGGTCATGCCATAGGTGTAGACGATCCGTGAACTACGCGCCGTACTCGTCGTGGCGGCGCCACCATTCGTACCGCGGCCCCTGAGGCCACCCTTCGGGTGAGTCCTCCCAGTCCTCCTGGCGACCGAACGGCGTCAGGTCGAGGAAGGTCCAGACGCTGCCGAGCGCCTCGACGCCGCGCAGAGTCGTGAAGTACGTCCGAAACACCTCGTCGCCGTCTCGCAGGAAGACGCTGAGACCGAACGTCTCGCCATCCTGGTACTCGCTCGGTTGAGGCGTCTCAGGCGAGAGACCGAGATCGACGTTGAAGTCGCTGTCGAACGACGAGTACCAGGGGATCGTCCAGCCCATGCGCTCCTTGTAGGGCTCGATCCTGGCCAGCGGCGCGCGCGACACGAGCACGAACGAGGTGTCTCGGGCATGCAGATGGGCCAGGTGGCCGATCTGGTCGACGACCATCGAGCAGCCGTCGCAGCCCACGTCCTGGTTGGGGCCGAACATGAAGTGGTAGACGATCAGCTGGCGGCGACTTTCGAACAGGTCGGTCAGGCTCGCCGGGCCGTTCGGGCCCTCGAAGAGGAACTCCTTGTCGATCCGCACCATCGGCTGTCGGCGCCGCTCCGCAGCGAGCTCATCTCGTGCACGGGTGGCTTCCTTCTCCTTGGCGAGCAGTTGGTCGTGCGCCGCTTGCCACTCGGCTGCCGAAACGACCGGCGGACGATTCATCTGTGCCTCCGCACTTTAGGCGGCCTCCTCGGCTGGCGCAGCGCTCGCTTCTTCGCCCTCGTGCGCGGCTCCCGGGATTCCGGCGCGGAGGAGCGCCCCTCCGATCACGGCAGCGGCGAGCGCGAAGGCGGCGCCGGCGAGGAACGCGGCGTGGTAGCCGCCGGTGAGGGCGACGAGGGGGCTGTCGCCCGAGGCGGCGAGCGTGTCCGTTCGCGACGCGGCCAGGCTGGCCAGGACGGCGAGGCCCAGCGCACCGCCCATCATGAACGACGTGTTGACGACGCCCGAGGCGAGGCCGGCCTGGCTCTCCTCGACGTCGCTCATGGCGGCA
>JBKPFE010000017.1:0-1728 GCA_046728705.1 Actinomycetota bacterium | reverse complement strand
CGCCAGCGGTGCGCACGCCATTTAGTGGCCGGCGTGGAGGCACACCGTGCCGCGCGCGCAAAGCGAGAGCGACCGATCGCGGCACTCCGCTTCAGCTCGTCGTCCGCAGCGATAGCCAGGGTGATCGCCTCAAAGTGCTCGCATTCATCCGGAAGGGAGCACCCGATCGGTCGATCGAGGCGACTGGTCGATCGAGGACTATTAGTGAAGGCCCCGGGCGCTCAGGGCTCGATGTTCTGGTTGAGCCTGAAGAAGTTGGTCGGGTCGTAGGCGCGCTTGAGCTCGACCAGACGCTCGTAGTTTCGCGCGCCATAGGCCTGGCGCACCCGGTTGCCGCCCTCTTCGCCGAGGAAGTTCACGTACACGCGCCCCCTAGCGTGCGGTTGCAACGCGTCGTAGAAGTCCCGCGCCCAGGTGATGTGGCGTTCTGCGTCCGGATCCTCCTCGGTCCAGACCGCGTTGATGGCGACGTTGTGGGCGGTATCGCGCTGGCTGAAGGCCGTCTCGTCCTGACCCACGCGGGCCAGCGCCCCGCCGAGCTGGAGGACGATGCAGTAGGACTTGGGCGAGGTTTGCACTGATGCGTGCTCGACGAGCGTCTCGATCGCATCATCGGTAAGCGGCGGTAGCTCGACCGACTTCCAGTAGCGGTGCCAGCCGTGCGGCACAAAGGGGTCGAACATCGACTGCAAGGCCGTGTAGGGCTTCGGCTCGAGCAGGTCGCCGATCGGGCGGCCGAACTGCTTGAGCGGGCGGACGACCTCGGCGCCCTCGTCCGGAGACCCCGCGTAACAGGCGCCCACCATCAGGATCGGCTTGCCGTGCACCTCCTCCGGCAGGAACGGGACCGGCGGCGCCATCTCCAGCTCGAAGATCGTGGTCAGCTCGTCCGGGGCCGCGGCGATGAACTCGCGGTAGAAGCGCAGGACCTTCGGGGCGTCCTCTATGAGGTGGAAGACCGGTCCTGCGAGGACGATCGGGCCGACCGGGTGTAGTCGGTACTCGAACGAGGTGACAATGCCGAAGTTGCCGCCGCCGCCGCGGATCGCCCAGAAGAGATCGGGGTTCTCCTCCTCGCTCGCGGTGACGATCTCGCCCCGCGCTGTCACCACGTCCGCGGAGAGGAGGTTGTCGACCGCGGCGCCGTGCTTTCGCATCAGCCAGCCGATCCCCCCGCCGAGCGTCAGGCCCGCGATCCCCGTGTGGGTGACGATCCCGCCCACCGTCGCCAGCCCGAAGAGCTGCGTTTCGCGGTCGAGCTCGCCCCAGAGCACGCCGGCCTCAGCGCGCGCGGTGCGCGTCGCCGGATCGACTCGGATTCCCTTCATCGGCGAGAGGTCGATTACGAGCCCGCCGTCACAGAGCGCGTGGCCGCCGACGCCGTGGCCACCGGAGCGCACCGCCACAAGTAGGTCACGCTCGCGGGCGAAGCTGACCGCGGCGACGACGTCGGCGACGCCGGTGCAGCGGGCGATCCAGGCTGGGCGGCGGTCGATCGCGCCGTTCCAGATCGAGCGGGCCTCGTCATAGCCTTCGTCTTCGGGACCGATCACCGGGCCGTGGACGGAGCTGCGTAGACGCTCGAGGTCGGTGGCCCTCGCCGCCCTTGCCGTTTCGGTAGCCATGCGGCGACGGTACGCGGATGTGTCGCGACCGACTAGACCGAATTTCGAACCAAGCGGTTCGAATTTCGAACCTAATGCCAATCCAGGGTTAGCATTCCTGGAC
>JBKPFE010000084.1:0-4851 GCA_046728705.1 Actinomycetota bacterium | reverse complement strand
CTCGCGAGGTCGACGCCGTCCACCAGCACCTGGCCGCTGGACGGCTGCTCGAGGCTGCCGGCGATTGTCAGGAGCGTGCTCTTGCCAGAGCCGCTCGGTCCCATGATCGCGACCAGCTCGCCGCGCTCGACCGAGAGGTCGACGTCGCAGAGCGCGCGCACCTCGGTCGGCCCGGAGCCGTAGATCTTCGATACCCGGCGCAGTTCGAGTGCGCTCATTGCGAAACCTCCATCTCTTGAGTTGGTTCGAGTGGCATGTCGGCCACCTCGACCGGCGCAAGGCGCGGCCGCTGCTTCAAGCGGACGTCGGCTGCGTCGAGCCAGCGGACGATCGCTTCGAGCCTAAAGAGCTCGGCATCGACGACGAGCGCCAACGCCGTGTCGTCCTCGTCGGCTGCAGCCTTGACCTGCGTGTAGCGCTGCATGACCTCGATCACGTGCCGGCGGTGCACCTGCAGGATTTCGTGGACGTCGATCCCCGGGATCTGCAGCGCAACCAGCACCTTGATCACGAGCTCGTCGCGCGGGGGTGGCACGAGGTCAGGCGGGCTGCGAAGCCAGTCGGTGAGCTCGCGCTCCCCGGCGGACGTAATCCGGTACCGCTTCCGCGACCGCTCGCCCTCCCTGTCGTCGGTCTCGACGAGCCCGTCCCGCTCGAGGCGCTGGAGCGTCGTGTAGACCTGTCCGACATTGAGCGGCCAGACCTCGCCCGTCCGTGCCTCGAACTCGTTCTGGAGCCGCAGCCCGTACTTCGGTCCTTCACTCAGCAGGGCAAGGAGGGCGTGGGGGACGCTCATAACTGGCTCCACGCGACAAGCATACTGAGTACTATACCAGGTATATGCTGCTGCCGCAAGTCCCCGCTGCGGCCTGGCGGCCCTATCAATCGTCGGGGCTGAGCGGCCCGAGAAGGTAGCGCTGGAGGGTGGGCGCGACGGCGGCGGCCACTGCTTTGGGCGGCATCGAGGCGAGCGGCTCGATCGCGACGACGTAGCGGGCCATCACCAGCCCGACGATCTGGGAGCCGACGAGGTTGGCACGGAAGGGCCCGTCCTCGGTGCCGAGCATCTCGGCGGCGGGGCCGAAGAGCTCGCGGGTGAGGAACTCACGCAGCATGCGTGCGACCTCGGGTTCGCTGGCGGCGGCGCGAACGACGCCGGTTAGGCGCTGGTGGAGCTCAGGCTGCTCGAGCACGTCTTCGAGGAGCCCGGCGAGGCGTTCCCCTATCGAGTCGGGGTCGCCGGCGAGGATGGCGGGGAGCACTTCGCCCGGGTTGAACGGCAGGCCTACGGCGGCGACGAACAGTCGCTGCTTGGACCCGAAAAAGTGTGCGATCAGCTTCTGGTCAACACCGGCCTCGGCCGCGATTCCCCGCAAGGAGGCGCGGTCGTAGCCGTGCTGGGCGAAGTGGCGGCCGGCAGCGGCGAGGATTGCCTCGCGTGTGCCGCTCGTGCCGGGACGGCGGCCACCGCGCCTGGCCGCTGCGGCTTCCCTGCGATTTGACATCGCCGGCGATTGTTGCAATATTCAGCGAGTGATGAATTCATCGGTTGAAGAATTAGCGCGGGAGACACCAGGCGCTGCAATCAAGATCCGGGCTCTGCGCGTCCGCCGCGGCGGCAAGCTGATCCTGCCGGGCGTCTCGCTACGGGTTCGTCCCGGGAGGGTGACAGGGCTGCTCGGACCGAGCGGCTCGGGGAAGACCACGCTCATGCGCGCGATCGTCGGTGTCCAGATCGTCCAGAGCGGCAGTGTGACTGTCCTCGGCCAGCCGGCGGGCACACCTGAGCTGCGGCGCCACGTCGCTTACGTCACCCAAGCCCCGTCCGTGTACGCCGACCTGACCGTCGAAGAGAACCTGCGCTACTTCGCCCGCATCCTCGCCGCCCCGAAGCAGCGCATCGAGGAAGTGATCCGTATCGTCGGGCTGACGGGCCAGACCAAGCAAGTAACGCGGACGCTCTCCGGCGGCGAATGGTCGCGCGCCTCGCTCGCCGTCGCGCTGCTCGGCAAACCGAAACTGCTCGTGCTCGACGAGCCGACTGTCGACGTCGACCCGATCCTCCGCCGCGAGCTCTGGCAGACCTTCTACGAACTCGCCGACGCCGGCGCCAGCCTGCTCGTCTCCAGCCACGTGATGGACGAAGCCGCCCGCTGCCACGAGCTTGTGCTGATGCGCAGCGGCCGGATCATCGCCACCGGTAGCCCCGCCGACCTGCTCGAGCGCACCCACACCGACGAGCTCGAGGACGCGTTCGTCGCGCTCGCGGAGGCAGCGTGAGCATCGCGGCCACCCTCGCGACCACCGCCCGTGTGCTCGGCCAGCTCCGCCGCGATCGGCGCACGCTCGCGATGCTCTTCTTCGTCGCGCCCGCCCTGCTCGCCCTCTTCAAATACATCTTCAACAATCAGCCGGAAACGTTCGACCGCATCGGCGCGCCCATGATCGGCGTCTTTCCGCTGCTCATGATGTTCCTGATCACCTCGATTGCGATGCTTCGGGAGCGCACCACCGGCACGCTCGAGCGGCTGATGTCGCTGCCGATCGCCAAGCTCGACCTGCTGCTCGGTTACGCGCTTGCCTTCGCCCTACTCGCCGCACTCCAGGGCGCCATCACCGGTGTGGTCGGCTTCGGCCTCCTCGATGTCCAGGCGGCGGGACCGGAGTGGGCGATCGTCCTGCTCGCGATCGCCAACGCTCTGCTCGGAATGGCCCTCGGCCTCTTCCTCAGCGCATTCGCGAGCAGCGAATTCCAGGCTATCCAGTTCGGGCCGGCCTTCCTGTTCCCCCAGATCCTGCTCGCCGGCCTGTTCATCCCCCCTGCCCGCATGCCCGACGCGCTCGAGGTCGTATCCGACGCTCTCCCCATCACCTACGCCTACGACGCGCTCGCCAAAGTCACCGCCGACAACACGGGAGCCTTGCTCTGGCTCGACATCACCATCGTCGCCGGCAGCATCATCCTCGCCCTGATACTCGGCGCCACGACCCTCGGGCGCCGCACCGCCTAGAAGGAGGCACCATGACCGCGATCGTGGCGAGTATCGAGATAGCTCGTCGTCCCGAAGACGTCTTCTCCTACGCGACCGACTTCTCGCACTTCCCCGAATGGCAGGGGGGTGTCGTGTCCGCACGCCCGGAGGGCGATAGCCCGCTCGGCGTCGGCTCGAGAGCCGTCGTGACGCGACGGGTAGGTCCTCGGAGGTCAGCGAGGACCGAGGAGATCACCGAGCTGACGCCACCAAGGGCGTGGGAAGTCCGTGGTGTCGGCGGCCCGCTCACGGCGATAGCCAAGGGCACGATCGAGCCCCTCGATGACGGCGAGCGGTCGCGCGTCACGATCGGCATCGATTTCGAGGCACATGGGATCGGAAAGCTGATCGTTCCGCTCGTCCGACGCCAAGCGCAGAGGCAGCTGCTGAAAAACGAGCAACAGCTGAAGGAGATGCTTGAGCGGCATCCCAGCCTAGGGAGATGAACAGTTCGCGCCCGCCGATCCTCGTTTGCTATGACGGCTCGCCCAGTGCCGCGCGGGCGATCGACGCTGCGGGCACGCTCTTCCCGGGTCGCCCGGCCATCGTCCTTTACGTGTGGCCGGGAGTAGCCGCAGAGCGGGTTCGCACGACATCCGTCGCGCACGTGCGAGAGGAGTTGATCGAGGAAGTGCGCGTTGCTGCGCGTCGTGAGGCGGCAGCCGTCGCCGAAGAAGGGACAGGCTTGGCCCGGCACGCCGGTCTCGAAGCGAATCCGCTTATCGTTGAGACCGGAGACCGGGCTTCGGACGCAATCGTTCGGACTGCGACGAAGGAGTCTGCGGCCGCGGTGGTCGTCGGGCGGCCGAGTCGAACACGGCTAGGGTCGCTGCTGCCCGGCAGCGTGTCGCGCAGCGTCGTCGACAACTGCCCGGTGCCGGTCGTCGTCGTCTAGCCCCAGAGGTGACGCCTTCCGCGCCACATGCGCAGGCGGTCAGTCTCGCAGCCCTCAGTCGCATCAACAGCCGCGAGGAGGCCGGTCTCATAGGCAATGGTGACGAGTTGTGCGCGGTCGCGGCAGCCGAGCTTGCGGAGGATGCGGCTGACGTGCGTTTTCGCGGTCAAAGGGCTGATCGCGAGCCGGCCCGCGATCTCCGCATTCGTGAGCGCGCGGGCGACAAGCCGCAGGATCTCGCCCTCGCGCTCGGTGAGGTCGGCGACGGCGACGGGCGGTTCGCGCGGGTCGGGTCGGGCCGCAAACTCTGTGATCAGCCGCCTCGTGATCCAAGGTGCGATCAGCGTCTCCTGCGGCGACGACCCGGATGCTGTGGAGCAGCTCGCGAGGGTCGACGTCTTTAAGCAGGAATCTGCTCGCGCCCGGGGAGTCGTGACGCGCCGCTCAACCCGGCTGTCGGCGCGCTCCTGCTTACCGGCTACGCGGCGGTGGCGGCACTGGGCGGCTGGATCGCGACCGTTCGCCGCGACGTCGCGTGACCGCCCATCTCGTTATCGGGCCCGGAGTGCTAGCGGCGTTGGCCCTCACCGGGCTCCTCTACCTCGTCCAGAGGAGGCCTGTCCGCTCCGATCGAACCTCTGAGGACGACCCCACGGCCGACGTGAGTCAGCCGGAGCTCAACCTTTCGATTCTGCCGCAGCTTGCGAGCGGCGATCCCGGGCTGTGCGTACCCTGGCGCCCTCAGCCACGCCGGGATGAACGCCGGTGGGGAGTTTCTGTTCAGCGGCGATCCGGCTGAGCAGCGCGATGAGCTGCTCGCGTTCGCTGGGGTCGAGGCCCACGCTGAGCTCGGCCTCATGCTCGGCCGACGCATCCATGACTTTGCGGAGCACGCTGCGGCCCTTGCGGGAGAGGTGCAGGGCG
>JBKPFE010000253.1:0-3946 GCA_046728705.1 Actinomycetota bacterium | reverse complement strand
GCGCTCAAGGAGCTCGGCATAGGCCCGGTCATGCTCACCGGCGACAACCGGCAGACCGCCGAGCGGATCGCCGCCGAGGTGGGGATCGACGAGGTGCTGGCCGACGTGCTCCCGGCCGACAAAGCCGCCAAGGTCGCCGAGCTCCAGGGTCAGGGCCGCAAGGTCGCGATGGTCGGCGACGGCGTCAACGACGCCCCCGCCCTCGCGCAGGCGGACGTCGGGATCGCCATCGGCGCCGGCACTGACGTCGCGATCGAGACCGCCGACGTGGTGCTCATGCGCTCCGACCCGCTCGACGTCGCAACGGCGACCTCGATCGGCCGCGGCACGCTACGGAAAATGCGTCAGAACCTCGGCTGGGCGATCGGCTACAACTCGCTCGCCCTCCCCATCGCCGCCGGTGTCTTCGAGCCTTGGGGTCTGACCCTACGCCCGGAGATCGCCGCGATCTCGATGTCCGGGTCGAGCGTCCTCGTGGCTGTGAACGCGCTCACCCTCAAGCGACTCCGCCTGCCCGGGCGGGACGACCGCCTGCGCGAGAGTTCGAGGTGAGGAGGTGACGCGGGCGACGAAGGCAAGAAGGCAAGGCGCAAGCAACCCAGCGACCTGCCGTCAACGCCGGAAGCTCAGGCTGACCCGGTGCGCCGGTTACAGCCGGCGGGCGCCGACCCAGGTCGACGAGTACCAACCGCTGATGCTGGAGATCTTCACCACGTCACCGGTGTGCGGCGAGTGGATGAACGAGCCGCCGCCGACATAGATCCCGGCGTGGCCGAGGCCGTTGAAGAAGACGAGGTCACCGGGCTGGAGCTGGCTGCGGTCGACCGGCGTGCCGTAGCCGTATTGCGCCGCGGCGTTGTGCGGCAGCGAGACGCCGATCTGGGAGAAGACGTACATGATGAAACCGGAGCAATCGAAGCCGGAAGGGCTCGCGCCTCCGTAGACGTACGGCGTGCCGAGGTATTGCATGGCGATGCCCACGACGCCGCCGTAACGTGACGGCGGAGCCGACGGCAGCGCGGCGGGCGCTTCGACGGCCGAAGGCGCTTCCGCAGCAGAGGATCCACCGCTCGCAAGCTCGGGGATCAACGGCTGCGGCGCGGCGGCCCGTGCGCGCGCCTGACGCGCGAGCTCGGCCTGACGCCGCTGCTCGGCGGCGCGAATCTGCGCAATCTCGGTGCGAATCGAGGAGAGCATGCGCTGACGGTCTGCGAGCCGGCTTTCGATCGAGGCCTTGCTGGCCGCTCGCTCGGCAACGAGCTGCGCCTGGCGGGCGCGCGCGTGCTTCAGGTGCGCCCGCCGCCGCTGCACCTGAGTCCGGAACTTCCTCACGTCACCGAGGACGTGAGTGTCCTGCTCGGACACGCGCTCAACGGCTTCGAGACCCTCAACGAGATCGGCCAGGCTGCGAGAGCCGACGAGAACGTCGAGTGTGGAGTCGCTCTCGCCCGACGTGTAGATCGCCACGACCCGGGAGGCGAGCGCGCGCTGTGCTCGTTTCAGGTTCCCCTCGGCGATCGCCAGCTCCTCCCGGTTCTCCCGGAGATCGGATCGGATTGCCTCGAGCCTCTCGTTTGCGAGGTTGTACGCCTCGATCGCATGCTCCAGGGACGCGTCAAGGCTCTGGATCTGTGCCAGCACGCTCTGCGCCTGAGCCTGCTTGGACCCAACACTCGCAGGCTCACCCGTCGCCGAGCCCGCCGCGAAGAGTGCCACGACTAGAAGGGCCGACAGAGTGAGTACGCGCTTGCTCAAACCATGACTGCCGCCAGCAATGTGCGAGACCGGGCGCGCTGGAGGCGTTCCCCCGGGAACAGTGCGGCACCCTAACAACCCGAACGGACAGCTGCAATCCCCCTGTGTTACCTTCCTGCCCTCGTGCGCGGGCCTGGGAGGGGGGTGCGGACGCTTTGCTTTGCTGTCCTTACAGGGACGGCTGTCGTCGCGACCCTGCCGGGCGGCGGCGCTGCCGAGAGCGCAGGTGAGCTGGAACGGCGTGCACAGGTGCTGCGCGCCGAGAACGCCTCGCTGGCTGCGGGTGCTCGCTCGGCGCTTGCCGATCTCGCTGCAATCGAGAGCCGTCTTACGCGAACGCGGGCGGAGCTCGCCTCCTTCCGTGATCGCGCCGCCCGCGTGCGCGCTCGGCGCCGGGAGGTGCGCGAGGAGCTAGGGATTGCCCGCTCCTCGCTGCACGCCGTTCAACGTTCCCTCGCAAGGCGAATGCAAACCGTTTACGAGCAGGGAGACACGGACACGATCGCGGTCGTCCTGGGCGCGCACTCTCTCGATGAGGTGCTGAGCGCGATCGAGACACTCGATCTCGCCGCGACGCAGGACGAGGATCTGCTCCAGCGGGCGCGCTCGGCCTCAGCGCGACTCGCCGCCCTCGGCCGGAGGCTCGCGGGCCGGCAACGAGAGCTCGAGCAGCTGGCCGCCGTGCGAGCAGCCGCTGCAGCCTCGCTCGCCGACGCGCGCTCCGATCGGCTTCGGGCGATCGCCGCCGTCCGCTCGGCGAGCAGGGCGAACGCAACGCAGATCGCCGGCCTTGAGGAACATGCCCGCACGCTCGCCTCAGCCCTCGTGACATCGGCGGCGGCTGCCGAGCCCGCTACCGGCGCGCCGCAGGTACTGCCCGGATCTGCTTCGAGCGGCGAGTACTCACTGTCCGTGGTTGCGACCGGTTACGCGCTCCCAGGGACGACGGCAACCGGAACGCCGGCGGGGTGGGGTGCCGTGGCCGTCGATCCGTCCGTCATTCCACTCGGATCCCGGCTCGGCATTCCCGGCTACGGCCTCGGCGTGGCCGCCGACACCGGGGGCTCAATCCAGGGCGCGAAAATCGACCTCTGGTTCCCGACCGTTGAGCAGGCGGGGGCCTGGGGCAGCCGCGTTGTGACGATCACCGTCTTCTCGTCGTGACGAGGACCTGTTCCCTTGCCCATTCAAAATAGACAGGGCCGGAGATCGCCTTGACAATACGGCCGATGGCGACCGAGGTCGGAGGCTCAGCGGAGACGCTGACGTCCGACCAGCTCAGGGTGATGCTCGTGGACGACCACGATCTGTTCCGGACGGGCCTGCGCAACCTCCTGGAGGAACAGGGCCTGCAAATCGTCGCCGAGGCTTCCGACGGCTCGGCGGCGGTAAGCCTTGTCCGTGAGCTCGCGCCCGATGTCGTGGTCATGGATCTGAACATGCCGGGGATGAACGGGATCGAGGCGACGCGCGAGATCGCTCGCCAAGCCCCGCTGACGCGCGTCGTCGTCCTGACGATCTCAGACGAGGACGATGACGTGATCGATGCGATCGTCGCCGGCGCCTGCGGCTACCTGCTCAAGGACTCGTCGATTCAGGATCTGATGCAGGGCATCCGCGCCGCTTCGGTCGGCGAGGCGCTGATCTCGCCGCACATCGCGGCGAAGGTGCTCCAATGCCTCCGCGCCTCCGGCCTCGACTCGGAGACCGTCGCGCGCGGCCCGGAGCTCTCGGATCGCGAGACGGAGGTGCTGCGGCTGATCGCAAACGGCATGGACAACGCCGAGATCGCGCAGGACCTGCACATCAGCCCGAAGACGGTCAAGAACCACATCTCGAACATCCTGATGAAGCTCCAGATCGAGAACCGCATCCAGGCCGCGGTGTACGCGGTCCGCCGCGGGCTAGTCTAATTCGCTGAAAATCTCACGATTTTTCAGCGACCCTTCGAGCCGGGGGGGGCGGGGGGGCGCGGCGCGCCCGGTGTTGTTTGCGCCGCCCGGAAGCTGTGGCGCATTTGGGGGGACGGCCCAACCCGGGGCCGCGGGGCGCGCACCGCCCCCCGGCTCGATAGGGTCGCTGAAAAATCGTGAGATTTTCAGCGAATTAGACTAGCCCGCGGCGGACCGCGTACACCGCGGCCTGGATGCGGTTCTCGATCTGGAGCTTCATCAGGATGTTCGAGATGTGG
>JBKPFE010000201.1:0-1589 GCA_046728705.1 Actinomycetota bacterium | reverse complement strand
GCGGTTCGAGACGTAGAGCGCGCCGTCTCGGCCAACTGCGACCGATCCGGGTCGCGTCAGACCGTCGATGACGGTGGTTCGCGTCCCGTCCGGCGCCACCCTCAGCAACCTTCCCGGCAGGGCGAAGAAGACCGGGCCGGTGGAGTGCTCGAGGACGTACAGGCTCCCGTCCGGGCCGAACGCGATATCGATCACCGTCGTGAAGCCGCTCCACGCAACCGTGGGCGCCTGGCCGGGCTCCACCCGGTAGATGTTGGCCGCTCCCGCCGCAAACGGCACGCCTGAGAGCTCGGCGACATAGTAGGCGCCGTCCGGACCCGAGGCGACCGCCGTCGGTACGGCGTCGGTCGGCCGCCCCTGCACTCGCGACGGGAAGACCGCGAGCCTGGAGATGCCCCCGTTCGCCGCGACGCGGAGCAGCGCGTTCGCGCCGGAGTCCGCGACGACCTGGCTTCCCGGCTCGGCGAGGAGCCCGTAGGGGTTGCTGTCGAGGGGGCCGCCGCCCGGATTGGCCGTGAACTCGTAGGCGGCGATGTCGGCGACGGGCCGCCAGTTGCCGCTCGCCGAAACGTGTACGAGCCGGCCGAACTGCTCGCTCACGCCCGCGAGCGCTGAACGTGGCTGTCCCTCGATTCCCAACCCGATCGTCACGTACGCGCCGCCCCGGCCGAGTAGAGAGATGTCGTGAGGCCCGGTCGCCTCGCCGGTCGGGCCCACGTAGGAAGGCAGGCCGGTCGCGATCCGTTCCTGGTCTCCCCGCCAGAGGCGACTGACGGCCCCCGTCGGGCCGTAGCAGTGAGGCACGGGAACTGGGCGCAAGAAAATGCATGGTCCCGGCCCGCCGCGCCCGGCTTCGGCGACGTAGAGCGCGCCCTCGGGCCCGAAGGCGAGCCCGCGTGGGTTGTCGAGCCCGCTCATGACCACGCTCGTCGTCGCCGCCCCGGCGCTGGTCGCGCCTGCGAGTGCAACGACGAGCGCCAGCAGCGCCCAAATCAAAGATCGGCTCCGCAAGGCTTTCCTCTCGATTCGTGCTGAAATGAGCTGCACAGGCTTCTCCTTACTCCCCAATAGGTTGGCCACCATCCGATCACTCGGGGGACACGCTCACAAGTCCAGAGAGGGCAACCCTGAGCTTTCGACCAGGGTTTGCTCGAGCCCGTTTCGGCACTGACTGTCCGTTCAAGCCTCTGGCTGGACAGGGCTGCTGCTGGCAGCATGACCTCGTGAAGGTCGAGGCAGAGCAGTACGGCGACCGCAAGGTCTACACCGTGTCCGCGTTCAACCGCGGCGTGGCCACCTGGCTCGCCCGCCTCCCCACCGTCTGGGTGGAGGGCGAGATCACGGAGCTCCGACGCCAGCAGCGCTGGCAGAGCGTCTTCTTCACCCTCAAGGACCCCGGCGACGGCGCCTGCCTGCCGGTGTCGATGCCACGCGGTCAGTTCGACGCGCTGCGGCTCGATCTCGGCGACGGCGAGCGCGTGCACGTCTACGGCCGGCCGGAGCTCTTCGAAGCGAGAGGCGACCTCCGCTTCCGGGCGCTCTCGATCGAGCGTTTCGGGCTCGGCGATCACCTCGCCGCACTCGAGCGT
>JBKPFE010000093.1:0-3592 GCA_046728705.1 Actinomycetota bacterium | reverse complement strand
GGCCATCTCCGTGCGCTGGACGGCCAAGCCGGGCTTCGCCGGGCTGAACGCCGGGCGCCCGTTCGCGACACCGACGACCGTGGCGTTGACGGGCTCGCGCGAGAAGAGCCGATCGAGACGCCGGACATAGCGGCGGATGCGCGCCCGAGTCGGGGTCACCGTTAGGTTCACGCGCGCGCGAGGCGGCGCCCGCAGCGTGCGGGCGACGGCTGCGTCGACCGCTGCATTCGCACCGAGATAACGAGGGCTGATCCGCCAGCGCTTCTGTCCGAAGGCGAGCCGAAGCGGGCGGCCGAAGGCCTTCTCGATCCGGGTCCGCGCGGGCTCGGAGGTGAGGCCGCCGACCTTCACTCCGGCGACGGTGACGCCTGGGGCGATGACAACAGGCTTGCGCGCGGCATCAGGTGCCGCAACCCCCATCGAGACGAGAAGCACGAACGTTGCCGCGACCAGGCGTTTCACGCACCGAAAGATACGGCAATCGGTGCGAAACGTTCACTTTTCGGCGTCAGACGGAGGAGTCCTCCGCCCAGTCACGCGTCAAATGGAGCCAGAAGGCGAGCCCGGCATGCGGCCCGTAGCGCTTGAACCGGCGCTCGATCTGACGGTCGCTGGCCTTGCGCCCACCGTTAAGCCGCGCGTATTTAGGCCGTGTCCACGAGTCGAGAATGAGTCGAGAGTGGCGCCCGAGCAGCATCATCACGTGCGCCGCCGCGTAGGGGCCGACGCCCGGGAGGGCGAGCAGGCGCGCGGCGACCTCCTCGTCCGGGAGCTCGTCAGGGCCGGTGGTCCGTAGCTCCTCGAGGTCGAGCGCGCCCGCAGCGACCTCGAGGGCGAGCGCCTTCAGGTATGCCCCCCGATAGCCGGCGCGGACGACATCACGGTAGAAGGCGTCGTCCGCGGAAGCCATGGCGGTGGGCGTCGGGAACGCGCGGCCAAACCCGCCCGCCGATTCCTCGCCGAGTTGGGCGACCAGGGCGCCGACCATGCGCTCGGTCGCCGACCATGTGGTGTTCGTCGTGCAGATGGTCTTGACGACGTCCTCGAAGACCGTCGGGCTGCGAAACATGCGGCCGGCTCCGCCGACGATCCAGGAGAGCTCTGTGTCCGTCGCCGCGGCTGCATAGAGCGGCGAGAGGTCCTCGTCGAGGTTGAGCATCTGGGCGACGACCTCCCGCAGCCGCTCGATGACCCGCTCGCTGGGCGCCGGGCCGAGCACGTCGATCCGGGCCGTCCCGCGTCGTCCCTCGCGGATCCGAATCGTTCGCGGCTTGGCGCGGGGAATCGGCACGGTCACGGTCAGCACGCGCGCGTCCTCGTCCAGCTCGGACGGCGGGAGCGCCGCGACGCCGTGAGAGACGAGCGTCCGCCAGAGGTCGACAGGCTCGCCGGCAGGTCCGCGCAGCCGCATCTGGATCGAGCCCGGCATCTACACCGAGCGTAGCCCTTGGGGTCTAGCCCGGCGCCTAGCATCGCGGCGTGGCGGTGCTGGGAGTAGATGTCGGCGGCACGTTTACCGATGCCGTTCTGATCGACGGCGCCGAGCTGCGGACGGCCAAGGTGGCGACCGCGGCCCGGCAGGAGGATTCGGTCCTCGCGGCGGCGCGCGCCGTCGGTGCGACGCGCGTCGAGCGCTTCACACACGGGACGACTGTCGCGACGAACGCGCTGCTGGAACGCAAAGGGGCGCGCACGGCGTTCGTCACCACCGCGGGTTTCGAGCACATGCTCCAGCTGCGGCGCCAGAACCGAGCCGAGCTCTACCGCCTCTGTGCGGCGCATCCGGACCCGGTTGTGCCGCTCGAGCGCTGCTTCGGCGTTCGAGAGCGCATGGGCCCGGAGGGCGAGATCGAGCCGCTCGACCTCGAGTCGATCCCCGAGCTCGACGCGGAAGCAATCGCCGTCTGCCTCCTGTTCTCGTTTCGGGACTCGAGCCACGAGCGCGCCGTCGCAGACGAGCTGCGCCGCAGGTTTCCGGCCGCGCACGTCGTCGCCTCGCACGAGGTCGCGCCCGAGTTCAGGGAGTACGAGCGCGCCTCGACGACCGCGGCTGATGCGTATCTCGGGCCAATGCTTGCCGGGTATCTCCGCGCGTTGAGCGATCGGTGCTCGGCAGCGGGGCTTCCCGAACCGCTCGTGCTCCGTTCCTCGGGCGGGGTCGCGACGTTCGACGAGGCCGCGGCGCACGCCTCCTGGGCGCTGCTCTCGGGGCCGGCGGGCGGCGTCGTCGGCGCGGCGCGGATCGCCGAGCAGGCCGGGTTCGCGGACGCGATCGCCCTCGACATGGGCGGCACGTCGACCGACGTCTGCTTCATCTCGGGTGGAGCCGCTGAGCGATCGGTGGAGCGAACGATCGCCGGGCTCCCGATCAGGTTGCCCAGCGTCGACGTCCACACCGTAGGCGCCGGGGGCGGGTCGATCGCGTGGGTCGATGCCGGCGGCGCGCTCAGGGTTGGGCCCGAGAGCGCCGGGGCGGAGCCGGGGCCCGCGTGCTACGGGCACGGTGGGGCCCGGCCGACCGTGACCGATGCGAATGTCCTGCTCGGGCGGCTGCCCCGGCAGCTTGCGGACGGGCTCGAGCTCGACGTCGAGGCGGCCGAGCGGGCGCTGGGCGGACTGGCGCCGGCCGACGTGGTCGACGTCGTCAACGCGGAGATGCTGCGCGCGCTTCGCGTCGTTTCCGTCGAGCGTGGCCGCGACCCGAGCGAGCTCGCGCTCGTGGCATTCGGCGGAGCGGGGCCGCTCCACGCGTGCGCGCTCGCGGAGGCGCTCGGGACCGAGACGGTGCTCGTCCCCGAGTGCGCGGGAGTCCTCTCCGCGCTCGGGCTCGCAGTGAGCGACGAGCGGCGCGACCACGTCCGGAGCGAGGTGCGGCCGCTTGGCGCCATCCGGGACCTTCCGCCCGAGGGCGAAGCAGATCTCCGCTATGTCGGGCAGTCGTTCGAGCTGACTGTCCCGCTCGGGCCGGATCTCACCGAGCGCTTCCACCGAGCGCACGAGGAGCGTTACGGCTACGCCGATCGAGCGCGGGAGCTCGAGCTGGTCGCGCTCCGGACCGCCGAGGTCCGCCCCGGGCCGAGCCTGGAGCTTCCAGCAGCGGGCCGGAAGGAGGTGCCCGGCCCCGCGCTGGTCGAGCTGGACGGGGCCACCTGCTGGGTTGCCCCCGGGTGGGTGGGGGTTAGGGATGGTGGCAGCTGGAGGCTCACGAAAGCGTGAACATTCAGCTCCAAGTTCTCGGCCACGCGCTCCGGACGGTCGCGGAGGAGATGGGCGCCGCGCTGATCCGCTCCGCCTTCTCGGCCAACATCAAGGAGCGGCGGGACTGCTCGACCGCGCTCTTTGACGACCGCGGCCGCATGATCGCGCAGGCGGAGCACATTCCCGTTCACCTCGGCGCGATGCCCGACGCCGTCGCCGCGGTGATGGAGCAGCAGCCGTCGCGAACCGACGTCTTCGTTCTCAACGACCCGTTCGCCGGCGGGACTCACCTCCCCGACATCACGCTCGTCTCACGCACGGACGTAGGCTTCGCCGTCAGCCGCGCCCACCATGCCGATGTCGGCGGGAAGGAGCCGGGCTCGATGCCGGCCCA
>JBKPFE010000200.1:0-3620 GCA_046728705.1 Actinomycetota bacterium | reverse complement strand
ATCGGCGACGTCAACCGCGCCAAGCTCTACTACTTGCGCGGGAGAGTGGGTCGAAAGGCGCGCGTGCGCGAGCGCCGTGAGGGGCAGCGGCTATCCTCGGCCGGTGCCGGCGCCGTTGAGTCCGCAGACGAGTCAGTCGAGGCCGAGCGGGCTTCTGAGGGCGAGCCGGAGGAAGAAACCGCTCCGGTCGAGTCCACGGAACCGAGCTAGGCGCCTCCTTCAGTTCGACCGCAAGTTCGGCCTTCGCTACGTCGCCGGCGTGGACGAGGCCGGCCGCGGTTGTCTCGCCGGGCCGCTCGTCGTCGCCGGCGTGCTGTTCGACTACGAGGCTCTGCGCGATCATCGGGTGAGGCCGCTCGCGGGACTGAACGACTCGAAGCAGCTCTCGGGCGAAGAGCGCGAGGGGTTATTTCGCGCCGTGGTCGGCTGCGCCAGCTCGTTCACCGTGCGCGTGATCTCGCCGGCTGAGATCGATCGCACGGGATTGCACAGATCGAATCTCGAGGCGATGCGTTCTTGTCTGCGCTCGCTGGCGCCGCCTGCCGAGGCCTGCCTCGTCGACGGGTTTCGGCTCGGGCCCTCGGCGCCGGAGCATCTGGCGGTCGTCGACGGGGACGAACGCAGCGCGGCAATCGCGGCGGCGTCGATCGTCGCCAAGGTGGTGAGAGATCGCGCCATGCGGCGCATGGATTCGCTCTTCCCGCACTACGGCTTCTACACCCACGTCGGCTACATCACGCCAAGGCACTCGGCGATGGTGAGGGAGCGTGGCCCTTCCGAGCTGCATCGCCGCTCGTTCCAGGCGCTCTGTTATGAGGACCTCCTCGAGCTCGAGGAAGGGCGGGGCTGAGGCCGAGCGGCGGGCCCGCCGGTTCTACCGGCTCCGCGGCTACCGGGTGCTGGGCGAGAACGTATGGGCAGGCGGCAACGAGCTCGATCTGATCGTGCGGCGGGGACGCCGCCTGGTCTTCTGCGAGGTTAAGGAGCGCTCGTCGGACGACTACGGCGAGCCGGCGGAGATGGTCGGGTCCGAGAAGCAGCGCCGGCTGCGGCGGGCGGCAGACGCGTGGCTCACACGGCATCCCGAGTTGGCCACGCTCGAGGTGCGCTTCGATGTCGTCGCCGTGACTCCACACGGAGTTATGCAAGTGGCCGGCGCATTCTGACGGTTGCTGCCACGATCTCGCGCGTCCGGCTGCGCGATCTGACGCGTCTGGGCTGCTCCCGCACCGGCCACCGGCCCGCCAGCGGGCCGCCGCCCGGCGCGTGCGCTTTGCGCCCCAGAGCGGCCAGCTCGCGCCCCGAACCTGCGATCTCATGGCAGCAACCGTCTAGGAGTCGGCCGGGCTCCGGCGAAGGGTCCACTCGTGGCTCCGACGCAGGATGCCCTCTACGCCGAAATCGACCTCGACCTCTCGTGGTCCGAGCGTGACTTGCCGGAGCGCGAGCGGACGAGACACGTGCATCGCCTCCACCCGTACCTCGGCAAGTTCATCCCGCAGGTCGTTGAGGTGCTGCTCGGACGATACGTGCCCAACGGAGGTGGGGTGCTCGATCCATTCGCCGGCTCCGGCACGACGCTCGTCCAGGGGCTCGAGAGCGGCTACTACGCGGTCGGCGTCGACATCGCCGCCTTCAACTGCCTGCTCATGGAGGTCAAGACCCGGCGCTACGACCTGTTTGCGCTGGAATCGGAGCTTCGGGATGTCGTCAGGAGGGTCGAGGCGATGGACGGCGGCCCTCCCGCGACCGAATATCTGGCGGAGTGGTTCGCGCCGCGGGCGGCGTCGGAGTTGCTCGCGTTTCGGGAGCTCATCGACGAGTACGGGCACGCTGACGTCCTTCGCGTCGTGCTGGCCCGCGCCGCGCGCTCCGCGCGGCTCACGACCCACTTCGATCTCGACTTCCCACGCTCGCCGCAGCGGGAGCGGTACTGGTGCCACAAGCACAAGCGGTTCTGTCGGCCGATCGACCGCGCCGAGCACTTCCTGCGCCGCTACGCCCTCGACACGCTCCGGCGGATCAAGGACTTCTCGCGTGTGCGCGCGCGAGAGCGGGAGGCGGTGGTGATCCACGGCGACGCGCGCGAGGTGCCGCTCGGCGACCGATTCGACGCGGTGATCACGTCGCCGCCGTATCCGGGGCTGATCGACTACCACGAGCAGCACCGCTACGCGTACGAGCTGCTCGGGCTCGAGGATCTGCGCGGGCTCGAGCTCGGCTCGGGTGCGCAGGGGTCGGGCGCCACCGCCCTGGCCAGCTATGTCGAGGGCGTCGCGGCCGTGCTCTCACACGCGAAGAAGGCGCTGCGGGCACGGGCGGCGGTGGTGATCGTCGTCAGCGACCGCCGCAACCTGTATCCAGAGATTCTGGAGCGGGCGGAACTGCGCCTGGAGGAGCGCCTGCGCCGCCACGTCAATCGCCGGACCGGCCGGCGCGCGGGCGAGTTCTTCGAGGACGTGCTCGTCGCCCGCTAAGCCGCAACTCGGCTCAGATCCGGCACAGACATGCGTGTACTTGCCGCGTAGCGTCGGACGGTGCTCGCGCGCACCGTTACCCATGCCCTCGTCGGTCTCGAGGCACGCAAGGTCGAGGTCGAGGCGCACCTCCAGAACGGCCTCCCGGGCCTCGCGATTGTCGGGCTTGCCGACCGCGCCTGCCAGGAGGCGAAGCACCGAGTCCGGAGCGGCATCGCCTCGGCCGAGCTCGAGTGGCCCTCCCGGCGCATCACCGTCAACCTCGCCCCGGCCGGGCTGCGGAAGGAGGGCTCGGGCTTCGACCTCCCGATCGCGCTCGCGATCCTCGCCGCCTCCCGCCAACTCCCGATCGATTCTCTCCGCGGTCATGCCGCGATCGGAGAGCTAGCGCTCGACGGTCGACTCAGGCCGGTTCGCGGCGTCCTCGCGGCCGCAGAGGGGGCGCGACAGTCCGGCCTGAATCGGCTCCTCTGCGCTGCCGAGTCCGCTGCCGAGGCCGAGCTGGCCGGGGTCGATCCGGTGCCCGCGCGGCACCTCGCCGAGGTCGTCTCCTACCTTCGCGGCGAGACGCAGCCGGCGCCCGTCGAGCATTCGACGAACGGTGCGACTCCCGCCGGCGACGAGCTCGATCTCGCCGACGTGCGCGGGCAGGATCGGGCGCGTAGAGCACTCGAGCTGGCCGCCGCCGGTGCGCACAACCTGCTGCTCGCCGGCCCGCCGGGAACCGGAAAGTCGATGCTCGCCCGCCGGTTGCCCGGAATCCTCCCGCCGCTGACGACCGAAGAGGCGCTCGAAGTCACGCGCATCTACTCCGTCGCCGGCCTGCTTGGCACGGACCAGCCGCTCGTGCGGCGTCGGCCCTTTCGGATGCCGCATCAGAGTTCGTCGGTGCCGGCGATCGTCGGGGGTGGGTCTGGGCCGCGGCCGGGAGAGGCGACGCTCGCACACCAGGGCGTGCTGTTCCTGGACGAGCTGCCCGAGTTCCAGCGTCCGGCGCTGGAGGCGCTGCGGCAGCCGCTGGAGGACGGTCTCGTCAGCATCGCGCGCGCGGAAGGGCGCGCTCTCTTCCCGGCGCGGTTTCAGCTCGTCGCTGCGATGAACATGTGCCCGTGCGGGGGCCGCGGCGACCCCGCCGCTGAGTGC
>JBKPFE010000248.1:0-10550 GCA_046728705.1 Actinomycetota bacterium | reverse complement strand
CCAATCCTGCACCGACGACTCGTCGCGGTTGAAGAGCAGGAAGACACCGTTCGGCAGGCGGTGTCCGTACCTCTGCTCTCCGAACGGCCGCAGCCCGAGGACCTCCCGATAGAAGCGCCGCGTCTCCTCCTCGTTCTCGGTCGTGCAGTAGACGACCGTCTCGAGCACGCCGGCGAGCTCCATGGCCCGATGTTGTCAGCTTCAGTCGAGCAGCTCGGCGCTGGAGCCCGGATAGACCGCCTCCCAGCCACGGAGGTAGAGCGCAAGTGCCATGCGTGCCTTCGTTTCGTCGTAGCCCTCCGGAACCTCGACCTCGACGGCGATCCCCGCGGCGTGTGCCTCGACCTCCCCAAGATGAGCGACCCAGTCGGCACGTCGAAGGAAGTCGACGAAATCGTCGCCGAGGCCGGGGTCGCTCAGGCGGACGTGCACCCGTTCACTCTCGGCGACGAGCGCCTCGGGTTCAAGTCTGGACCGTCCGGTCCGATCCCATGGATAGGCTGCTTGCGTGGCTGTCCTGACGTCCCAGGTCGAGCGCGATTCGGAAATCTTCGCCGCTCGGCGCGGACGGATGGAGCAACTCGTCGAGGAGCTGCAAGCGCGCACCGCGCAGGTCGCTAGTGGTGGCGGCGACAAGGCGGTCGAGCGCCATCGCTCGCGCGGGAAGATGACGGTGCGGGAGCGGATCGACCGCCTCGTCGACCCCGGCAGCGCGTTCCTCGAGCTCAGCGCACTGGCCGCCTGGGACATGTACGACGGTCAGGCGCCGGCGGCCGGGATGGTCACCGGCATCGGCGTCGTCGAAGGACTGGAGTGCGTGATCGTCGCCAACGATGCGACTGTCAAGGGAGGCACCTACTTCCCCGTGACGGTCAAGAAGCACCTCCGAGCACAGGAGATCGCCGACCAGAACCACCTGCCGTGCATCTACCTCGTCGACTCGGGCGGTGCGTTCCTCCCGCTTCAGGCCGAGGTCTTCCCCGATAGGGAACACTTCGGCCGAATCTTCTTCAACCAGGCCCGTCTGTCGGCGAAGGGGATCCCGCAGATCGCGGCCGTGATGGGCTCCTGCACGGCCGGCGGCGCCTATGTGCCGGCGATGAGCGACGAGACGGTCATCGTGCGCGGGACGGGGACGATCTTCATCGGGGGACCGCCGCTCGTGAAGGCGGCCACGGGGCAGGAGGTGACCGCCGAGGAGCTGGGCGGCGCCGACGTCCACACGCGCCGCTCCGGAGTCGCCGACCACTACGCGACGAGCGACGAGCATGCATTGGCCATCGTCCGCTCGGTCGTCCGCCATCTCCACCGCCGCAAGGAGGCGCCCTGGGACGTCGCGCCGCCGGAGGAGCCTGTCGCCGATCCGTCGGAGCTGTACGGCCTCATCCCCGAGGATTTTCGCCAGCAGGTCGACCCGCGCGAGCTGATCGCCGGGATCGTCGACGGCAGCCGCTTCCACGAGTTCAAGGAGCTCTACGGCGAGACGCTCGTCTGCGGGTTCGCGCGGATCGAGGGCTACCCGGTCGGGATCCTTGCCTCGAACGGCGTCCTCTTCGCCGAGTCGTCGCAGAAGGGGGCGCACTTCATCGAGCTCGCGTGCAAGCGGCGCGTGCCGCTCGTCTACCTGCAGAACATCACCGGCTTCATGGTCGGCGCGGAGTACGAGGCCGGCGGCATCGCCCGCGACGGCGCCAAGCTCGTGATGGCGACCGCGTGCGCCGACGTCCCGAAGTTCACAGTCGTCACCGGCGGGTCGTTCGGCGCCGGCAACTACGCGATGTGCGGGCGGGCCTACGGGCCGCGGCAGCTGTGGATGTGGCCGAATGCGCGGATCTCGGTGATGGGCGGCGAGCAGGCGGCGACGGTCCTGACGATGGTCGGCGATGCCGACCCCGACGAGATCCGCGCCAAGTACGAAGCGGAGGGCAACCCCTACTACTCGACCGCCCGGCTCTGGGACGACGGGATCATCGACCCGCTCGACACGCGGCGCGTCCTCGCCTTAGGGATCTCCGCCGCGCTGAACGCTCCGATTCCCGAGAGCGAGTTCGGCATCTTCAGGATGTAGCCGTGGGCTACACCTACGTCGACGTCGATTCGCTCGAGGGTGAGGGGCCAGGCGGAATGGTGCGGAAAACGCGCAGGGCGACCGGAGCGCGCGCCTTCGGCTTCAACTACTTCACGATCCCGCCGGGTGTCGAGGGCAGGGAGCACAACCACGCTGACGAGGGCATGGAGGAGGTCTACTTCGTGATCGACGGCGGTGGGACGATGCGGATCGACAGCGACGAGATCGAGCTTCGGCCCGGTCGCTTCATCCGGGTGGATCCCGGCTCGACCCGGGTTCCAATCGCGGGCGACGATGGCCTCGAGTTCGTCACCTTCGGCGCGCCGCTCGAAGGGCAGTACGAACCTCCTGACTGGGGTTAGTGCCTCTCCAGGCAATACGCGCCTGCTTCTGGCCCGCGAGAAGGGAGGCAGCATTACCTGAGGAGGCACTAGGCTCGCCTCATGCACACGATCGAACTAACGGAGGAGGAGCTACGGCTCGTGCGCAACGCCCTCCAGTCCTTCCTCGAGGACTTCGGGCACGATCAGGCCGACCTCCTGCGCAGCATCAAGCAGATCCTGGCGAAGCTGCCTCAGCCAACTTAGGCTTGAGCAGTGCCGCTGTTCCGGCGGAAGAACGAGGCCAGGCTTCACCAGATCGGTGAGGCGGAGGCCTACGGCCGCTCGTACGGAGACCAAAGCGGCGACGTCAGGATCGTCAAGGTCGAGCCGCGCCGTCCGCGCCATCAGCTCAAGGTGACCGGCGAGGCGCTCCGGAATGCGTTCCTCGACCGGCTGAACAGGCGGGATTCGTCCGAGCGATCAGACCGGGACGAAGAGTGATCCTCCGCCTCGTCCTTTGGAACCTCGCGGACTCGAAGACGACGATCGGAGAGCTGCGCCGCTATCTGCGCGAAGAGTCCGTCGACCAGTTCGCCGACGTCCCCGGCCTTCGGTTCAAAGCCTGGATCTCGGACGAGGCAACGGAACGATGGGGCGCCGTCTACCTGTGGGAGTCGGAAGAGGCGGCGCGACAGGTAGTTCCGAGCCGGGCCCGTGAGCTGATCGGCAAGGACCCGGACGTCGGCGAGGACTTCGACGTGGAAGCGACGATCGAGGGTCGGTTCGAGCTCGAGGAGCTTTCGCGGCTCGGTCTCGCCTTCGAGAGCTGACGTCAGTCTTCGCGGGTCATCGTCATGACCCAGTTGGTCGACCACGTCTTGCCGTCGTCATACGAGAACGCCTGCTCCCAGCGGGCCGAGTCGTCCGTGATGTCCGTCCAGTCGAACCGGACCTTGACCGGTTCGCCGTTCAGCACGTCGTCGCAGACGAACTGACCGTGCCCGTCCGTGAAGCGGCCCTCGACCGGCGGGTCCAGATGGCCGGGTCGCGTCGTCGAGGCCCACCAGATGCGCCAGAGCTGCCTCTGGGGGTCGAACAACCGCAACGAAAACCCCTCGAGTGGGGTGGCGTCGGGCGTCAGCGCCGAGAAGGTGTCGATGTTCCCGAGCCCACCGAGTATCTCGTGTGCCTCGCCAATGGCATCGAACTCCACCCACTCGGTGCAGTTCCGGTCCAGCACATTCGCGAGCTTTCGGTTGCGAATCCGCCAGCGTCCGCGCCAGAAGTCGAAGTCGCTGCGCCCGTCGATCGCGGGTTTTGTTGCGCTCATGCTCCTCTCCTTTCGGTCGGATTGAGCCGTCAGTGTGGCGAACATTGGACTTATGGAAAGATCCAGAGACGTGTTGATTGAAAGGGCCAGTTGGCTTCATCTCGACCGCCGCCCTCGCGAGACCCTCCGCGCAGTCGTCGAGCGCACGCTGCGGGATGCGATTCTCGACGGCGCGCTGAGGCCCGGCGTTCGACTCCCATCCTCTCGAGCACTCGCCGGCGAGCTCGGAGTCTCTCGGGGCGTCACCTCTGAGGCGTACAGCCAGCTCGAGGCCCAGGGCTTTCTCGTCACGAGGACCAAGGCTGCCCCGGTTGTCGCCCGGGTCAGCCGGCCGACGCGCTCCCCCGAGCCGCTCGAGCCGGTGCCGCCTGCTCCACGGTACGACTTCATCCCGACGACGCCCGACGTGACGCTCTTTCCTTCCCGGCGCTGGACGTCAACGGTGCTCGAGGTCCTGCGGACGGCGCCGGCCGCATTCTTGGACTACGGCGACCCTCGGGGCGTGCGCGAGCTCCAGGAGGTGCTCGCCGACCACATCGGGCGAACGCGTGGCGTCATCACCGACCCGTCGCGGGTCATCGTCATCCAGGGTGCAGCCCAGGGCATCGACCTGCTCGGGCGTCTGCTCGCTCGGGCTGGCCTCCGCCGGGTTGTGGTCGAAGATCCATCGCTCGACAGCCAGCCGCAGCGATTCCGGGCGCACGGGCTCGAGGTGGCCGGTCAGCGCACCGACTCGGAAGGGATCGTCGTCGATCGTCTCCGCGGCGACGCCGCTCTCGTCACGCCCGCGCATCAGTTCCCGACCGGCGCCGTCCTAAGTGGTGAACGCCGCCGAGCGCTGCTCGACTGGGCGAATCGAAGAAGCGCGCTCGTGATCGAAGACGATTACGACTCAGAGTTCCGCTACGACCGTCAGCCTGTGCGCGCGCTCCAGGGCCTCGATCCCGAACGGGTGGTCTATCTCGGTACGACCTCGAAGTCGCTCGCGCCTGCGCTCCGCCTCGGCTGGCTGGTCGTGCCGACCCCGCTCGTCGAGGAGGCCGGCCGCATCAAGCACCTGCTGGATGTCTGCTCGCCTCCGATCGACCAGCTGGCTCTCGCTCGCTTCATCGCCCGCGGCGACTACGACCGGCATGTTCGGCGGGCGCGTGGGATCTACCGGAGGCGTCGAGACCGGCTTCTCGCCGCTCTCGACGCCAAGCTGCCCGAACTCGCGGTCGAGGGCGTCGCCGCCGGCGTGCACGTGCTCCTTCGACTACCGGCCGGTGTCGACGACCGGCTGGTCGCGTCCGCAGCCGAACGCAACGGCGTGCGCGTCGTGCCTCTCTCGGCGTACGAGCTGGCCCCGTCGGGCCGAGGCGGTCTCGTGATCGGCTACGGACGGATCCACGAGGATGCGATCGAACCGGCGGTCAGCGCCCTTGCAGCTGCGGTCCGGTTCGCTAGAGGACGAGCGACTCGGGGAAGACGGCGCCGCCGGCGAAGCGCTCGGGCCGGTATGGGGTGAGATCGAAGGCGGAGCTGCCGGTGAGGAGCTCGTCCGCGACCGCGGCGCCGACCGCCGGCGCCTGCATGAACCCGTGACCTGAGAAGCCACAGGCGGCGTAGACCCCGTCGTCGACCCAGCCGATGATCGGGTGCGCGTCGGGGGTCATGTCGTAGAGGCCGGCCCAGGCACGCGCGACCTTGACCCCGGCTGCCGGCGGGAAGCGGTGCGCGAGGCGCCCGAGCCAATCGGCGACCAAGGCCTCGTCGACTACCTCCTCTGTCCCCCACCTGAGAATCGGCTCGACCATCGCCAGCCTGAGACCCTCGCCCGCGCGCCGGAAGTGGAACCCGGTCTCCTCCTCGATCGTCATCGGGAGATCGACCGGCAGCTCCGGAACCGGTTCGGTGTCGACGAGCTGGCGGACGAGTGGGCGAACCGGGACGTCGGCGAGCTCGGGCGACGCGGCGCCGCAGGCGACGACGAGCACGTCGGCGTCGAGCTCCCGGGCATCGGTTTCCTCCCGGAGCTCCACCCCGCCCGCCACCGCCTCACGCACGAGATGGCGCGTGACGGCCGTGGGGTCGGCGACACCGTCTTCGCGGCAGATGGACGCACCGAGGACGTCTTCGGTCCGGAGGCCGCGAACGAAGGACGCATCGACTTCCTCAACCGGCACGCCGAGCTCGACCTGGAGGCGACGGCGCTCGGCCAGCTGCGCGAGGCCGTCCTCGGTCGTGGCGAGGAAGAGGTAGCCGACCTGATCGAAGAGCGGCGCGCCGAGCTCGGCGAAGAAGCGGGCGCCGGCCTGGGCGAGCCGCACCTCGGGCGCGGTCGAGAACTGCTGCCGAACGCCGCCCATCGCCTTGCCGGTCGCGCCCGAGGCGACCTCCGCGCGGTCGCAGAGGATCACGTCGGCGCCGTTCCCGTGCCGGGCGAGGTGATAACCGATCGAAGCGCCGACGGCGCCGGCGCCGGCTATGACGATTCGAGCCACTGCTCCAAATCGGCGCGCTCCTCGAGCGTCAGAGCGCGGAGCGGCGCACGCACGTCGGGACGAACCGACAGCCCGCGGAGGCCCAGCACCGTCTTCAACGCCGAGTGGAACGGAAAGCGCTCGAGCGCCGCGCGCTTCTCCGGGCCACCGTCGGGAAATGCGGCCGCGAGGCCAGAGACGCTTCCCGCCGCGCCGAGCTCGAGACCGCGCGCGACCAGCGTCTCGGCGCCGATGAAGATGTCGAGCCCCTCGATCAGATACGGCTCGACCGCCTCCCACGGCTGGTTCGAGACCTTCAGGCCCGCGACGCGGTCGCCCAGCCGCTCGATCACCGACAACGGAATCGAGTAGCCGGCGCGCGCCTTGAACTCGTAGAGGTAGAACGGCAGCGGGCCGGCGGCGGCCACTGCGGCGGCGAAGTGACGGTAGAGCGCCTCCTCGTCCAGCGTGTAGTAGGGCGGGCCGATCACGGCCACCGCATCGGCTCCGACCTCGACCGCGTGGCGCGTGAGTGCGACGGTCTCGGCCGTCGTCTGTGCGCCGCAGTGGACGGCGACCTGGAACCGCCCCGCGGTGGAGGCAACGAAGAGCTCAGCAGCCCGCTTCCGCTCCTCCGCCGAGAGCAGGATCCCCTCGCCGGTCGTCCCGAGTGCCAGGATCCCGTCGAGCCCGCCGTCGACGAGGAAGTCGACGTATTGCGCGAACGCGTCCTCGTCCAGCGCGGCGCCGTCGTCCCGCAAGGGCGTGATCGCAGCGGCCAGGGCTCCGCGCAACATCCCCCGACAATAAGCTGCCGACCCGTGGCAGGGCTCCGGATCGAACGCGACGGCCCGATCCTCCAGATCACGCTCGCGAAGCCCGAGCGGCGCAATGCGTTCGACGCCGAGCTGATCCGCGAGCTGCACGAGGCGTTCTCGGACGTCGGCGACGCGCGGGTCGTCGTGCTGGCCGGGGAGGGCCCGAGCTTCAGCGCCGGCGCCGACGTCGAGTGGCAGCGGTCGGCGATCGAGCTCTCCTACGACGAGAACGTCGAGGACGCGCTCCGCCTCTACCGGATGCTGGAGACGATCGACTCGTGTCCGGCTCCAGTCGTCGGCCGCATTCAGGGCTACGCGCTCGGCGGCGGCTCCGGGGTGGCGGCCTGCCTGGACGTCGGCATCGCCGCCGAGGACGCCGTCTTCGGCTTCTCGGAAGTCAAGCTCGGGATCATTCCGGCGGTGATCTCGCCGTTCGTGCTGCCGAGAATCGGCGCGGCGGCGCGGCGCTACTTCCTCACCGGCGAGCGCTTCGGTGCGGACGTAGCCCTGCGGATCGGGCTCGTCAGCGAGGTGACCGACGACCTTGACGGCGCGGTCGAGCGGGTCGTCGGCGAGCTACTGACCTCCGGTCCCGAGGCGACACGGGAGGCGAAGCGGCTCGTGCGCGAGCGGCCGCGCGGCGACGAGGCGGCGCAGATTGCAGCTCGGCTACGCGCGGGCAAGGAGGGACAAGAGGGGTTGCGGGCGTTCCTCGAGCGTCGTAGGGCTGCCTGGATCGACTGACGTCCGACACGTCTGGCATTCTGTAGCCAGACGTGGCAACAGACCTGATCAGGCGTCCGAGAGGTGCAGCGGGTGCTCGCGTACTGGAACCGCGAGATCTGGGAGGGGAATCAGAAGATGATCGACCGCATGCTCGGATCGTTCAGATGGGCATGCCTTGCCCTAGTTGGCAGCGTCCTCGTGTGGTCGGTGGGCTTGGCGCTACAGTGACCACCGCGATGCCGAAGCGACCGAACCCGGTCCCTCCCGCACCTCCGCCTCCTCTTCCCGGCCTGTATGCGCCCGAGAGCGGAGGCACGGGGAGGGATCCGAGTCGGCGGCCGGCTGACATCCCGCCGATTCCGCCGGGCATGTACGCACCAGAGACCGGTCTCATCCGAAAAGTCCCGAAGAAGAAGTAACAGCCGGCGGCGTGCGGCGACTCCTGCTGCTAGTCGGCGGCATGGTCTTCGTCGACACGATGTTCTTCGCGGCGCTGACGCCGCTCCTGCCCGACTACGCCGACGAGTTCAATCTCTCGAAAGCCGGTGCTGGTCTGCTGGCGGCGGCGTATCCCGCGGGCGCCTTGGCCGCCGGGATCCCAGGCGGCCTCGCAACCGCCCGGTTCGGCGCGCGCCCGATCGCCGTTCTCGGGCTGCTGGTGATCGCCGTCAGCACCTTCGTCTTCGCGACGGCCGACTCGATCTGGCTGCTGGACGTCTCCCGCTTCGCACAGGGCGTCGGCAGCGCGGGTGCATGGACGGCAGGGCTCACGTGGCTCGTCAGCGAGACCCCGTCCGACCGCCGGGGCCAGACGATCGGGTCGGCACTGGCAGCGGCGATCGTCGGCGCACTGTTCGGCCCCGTGCTCGGCGGAGCCGCGGCGGTTGTCGGCGAGCCGACCGCTTTTGGGGTTGCGGCTCTGGCGGCGATCGGACTCGCCGTCTGGGCGCTCGCGATGCAAGCGCCGCCGCCGACGCAGCTGCAGCCGCTCAGCGTCCTCGTCGGCGCGTTGCGCAGCGAGCGAATCGCTCTGGGGATTTGGTTTGTTGCACTCCCGGCACTGCTCTTCGGGACGCTCTCGGTGCTCGCGCCGCTCCGGCTCGAGGTGCTCGGCTTCGGCGCCGTCGCGATCGGAGCGCTCTGGCTCGGGACCGCAGGGCTCGAGGCGGCCGTCAACCCGTGGATCGGGCGGATCTCGGACCGTGTCGGACGTTTCAGGCCGATGCGCGTCTCCGTTCTGGCTGCGGCGGTCGTCACGGCTCTGCTGCCGCTGCCGGGCGAGGCGTATCTGCTCGCGGCCCTCGTTGTCGCCGCGGGCCTTGCGTTCGGAAGCTTCTGGACACCGGCGATGTCGCTCCTCGCGGACGAGGCAGAACATCGCGGCCTCGACTACGCCTACGCCTTCGCGGTCATCAACCTCGCCTGGGCGCCGGGACAAGCGCTCGGAGCGTCGGGCGCCGGCGCGCTCGCGCATCTCACCTCTGATGCGGTGCCGTACCTGCTCCTCTCGGCGACGTGCCTGCTTACGTTTGCGCTGCTGTGGCGATCGGCAAGCTCCTCGTAGCCAACCGCGGCGAGATCGCGATGCGCGTCTTCCGCGCGTGTCGCGAGCTCGGAATCGGAACCGTGGCGGTCGCTCCGCCTGACGATCGCGCGTCTCTGCACGCTCGGTCCGCAGACGAGAAGGTCGAGATCACGAGCTACCTGCACTCGGAGGAGCACATTCGCGCCGCCAAGCAGGTCGGCGCCGACGCGATCCACCCCGGCTACGGATTCCTCGCCGAGAACCCGGAGTTCGCGGCCGCGGTCGAAGCCGCGGGTCTGGTCTTCGTCGGGCCGGCGCCGGAGGCGCTTCGGCTCGGAGGGGACAAGCTCGAGGCCAAGCGGATCGCCTCGGAGCGCGGAGTCCCGGTCGTCCCGACCGGGGAGCCGGAAGAGCTCGGGTACCCGCTGATGATCAAGGCCGCCGCGGGTGGCGGCGGCCGCGGCATGCGCGTCGTCCGAGCTCCGGCCGAGCTCGCCGAGGCGCTCGCTGCCGCCCGCCGCGAGGCTCAGGCGGCGTTCGGCGACGACCGAGTCTTCTTCGAGCGCTACGTCGAGCGCCCGCGGCACGTCGAGATCCAGCTGCTTGCTGACGGTTACGGGACTGTCATCGCGCTGGGCGAACGCGAGTGCTCGATCCAGCGGCGGCACCAGAAGGTCCTGGAGGAATCGCCGTCCCCGGCACTCGACCCAGCGTTGCGGAGCGCAATGAGCGCCGCTGCCGTCAGCTTCGCGGAGGCGATTGGCTACCGCAACGCCGGCACCGCCGAGTTCATGCTCGAAGGCCGCGACTTCTACCTGCTCGAGCTCAACGGCCGGATCCAGGTCGAGCATCCGGTCACCGAGCTCGTAACCGGCGTCGACATCGTCGTCGAGCAGCTGCGGATCGCCAACGGCGAACGACTCGAGGCAAGCGACAACGTGCCACTTGCCGGGCACGCGGTCGAGGTCCGGCTGTACGCGGAGGATCCACGCTCGTTCCTGCCGCAGGCGGGCCGGCTGGACCGGCTTCGGCTCCCCCGCGGCATCCGCGTGGACGCAGGCGTCGAGGAGGGTGACGAAGTCGGCGTCGCCTACGACCCGCTGATCGCGAAGCTGATCGCCCACGGGCCGACCCGGGACGAGGGGTTGGCGCGGCTGCGCGATGCCCTGGCCGAAACGGATGTGGCTGGAGTGACCACGAACCTGCCGTTCCTGCGGTGGCTCGTCGCGCATCCCGCGGTCCTGGCAGGCCGGACGACGACTGCGTTCCTCACCGACTACCCGCCCTTGGCGGAGCCG
>JBKPFE010000272.1:0-2608 GCA_046728705.1 Actinomycetota bacterium | reverse complement strand
GCCTCGAAGCGCTCGCGCAACCTGCGACTCCTCGTGTCGACGCGGAGCAGGCGACCCGTCTCGGGATCGACGAGCCAGAGGGCGCCGACGTTCGGCAGCGCCTCCTCGCGCGGGTCGCGGATCTCGAGGGCGACGACATCGTGCCTCCCTGCAAGCTCGAGCAACGGGCGGCGCCAGTCGCGGGGGCCGCGGAAGTCGGAAACGACGACGACCAGGCTCCGTTGCCTGGCAAGGGCGCCCGTCCGGGTGAGCGCCTCGCCGAGCGACGTGGCCCCGAGGCGTTCCCCCTCCGGCTCCTCGCGAAGCGCCATGAGTAAGCCGACGAGGCCCATCCGTCCCTGCCTGGCCGGCAGGCCGCGCGGGTTCGCGTCTCCGAAGGTGACGACGCCGAGCCGGTTGCCTCGTCTCGTTGCGACGTGTCCGATCGCGAGCGCCGCTCCTTCGGCGACGTCGGCTTTCCGCCGCTCAGCGGTGCCGAATTGCATCGAGGCCGAGACGTCGAGCACGAGCCACGTGACCAGCACGCGCTCGGCAAGCTGGACGCGCACGTGCGGCTCGCCCGTCCGGGCGGTGACGTTCCAGTCGATGCGGCGGACGTCGTCGCCGGGGACATAGGTGCGCACCTGCGCGAGCTCCGTGCCGTCGCCGAAGAGCGATGAGCGGTAGTCGCCGGCGAGCAGTCCCTCCATCCGGCGCCCGATCGTGATGTCGAGCGCACGGAGCAGGGCATCCGGCATCGGCCCCGGCCCGGGCCGGTCCGGTGTCGGTGCGCGCCGGATCGCGTTCACGCCGCGCTCACGCGGGTGAGGTCGATGTGCGGGACGGGCACGGCTGCGATCACGTCGTCGAGGATGGCGTCCGGGGTCACCTCCTCGGCGAGTGCCTGGTACGTCAATACCAGCCGATGGCGGAGTGCGTCCTTGGCGAGCGCCTGGAGGTCCTCGGGGAGCGCGTACTCTCGGCCGCGGATGAGCGCAAGTGCCCGCGCGGCCTGGACGAGGCTGATCGGGCCCCGGGGGCTGGCGCCGTACGCGATGTACTCGGACGACTGCCCGGATGTCTGCCGCGTCGAGGTCGCCAGATTGACGGCGTAGCTGACCAGTGCCGGATCGACGTAGATCTCGAACACGGCCCGCTGGAGCGCCTTCAGCTCCTCCAGCGTCAGCGCCTCGCGGAGGTCCGGCGGAGCGACCAGCTGGCGCTCGACGATCGTCAGCTCCTCGTCGTGCTCGGGGTAGCCGATGAGAATCTTGAGCATGAAGCGGTCGACCTGGGCCTCCGGCAGGGGATAGGTGCCCTCCGACTCGATCGGGTTCTGGGTCGCCATCACGAGGAAGGGATCCGGAACCGGGAACGTGTCGTGCCCGATCGTCACCTGGCGCTCCTGCATGACCTCGAGCAGGGCCGACTGCACCTTCGCCGGCGCGCGGTTGATCTCGTCCGCGAGCAGGAAGTTGCAGAACACCGGACCGAGCTCGGTCTCGAAGGTGCCTTCACCGGCTCGATAGATGCGGGTCCCGACGAGGTCGGACGGGACGAGGTCGGGTGTGAACTGGACCCGCGAGAACGTGCCGCCGAGCACCCCCGCCGTCGTCTTGATCGTCAGCGTCTTGGCCAGGCCAGGGACACCTTCGATCAGCAGATGGCCCTGCGCCAGCAGGCACACGAGCACTCGCTCGAGCATCGTCTCCTGACCGGCGATCACGCGCCGGATTTCGAACAGCGCTTGCTCCAGACGTTCCTTCGCCGCTGGGGGGGTCGGGACCGGCGAATCGGTGTTCGACACGGGGGCTCCTCTCTCGTGGGCTCTCGTTCCTACGAGAAACCGGCGAGCTGCAGTTTTCGCAGCGGCCTCCTCGGGCTTGCCGTCAGCCTACCGGCTAACCTTGCCCGACCCAATGGCGACGGTCCAGGACACTCAGGCGGTCGAAGAAGGGCTGCCCGCGCGGCAGGCGCCGGAGGTCTTCCGCTACTACCAGCTCGCGAAGAAGCAGGAGTGGCAGGTGCGCGACATGCCGTGGGAGGAGCTGCCTCCGATCCCGGAGAGCTCCGGCACGAAGGAGAAGCAGGCCCGCCGGCGCGACATCTGGCGCTCGGTCATCACCCAGCAGCTCCAGGCGGATTCACTCGCCGTCGAGATGGCGGCTCAGCTGCTGGAGCTCGCCAGGCACCACGACGCGAAGCTCTACTACTCGACGATGTCCCAGGACGAGGCGCGCCACGTCGAGGCCTGGCTGCGCCTGATCGAGGCCGCCGGCGGCCCGACCGAGCGCGATCCACACCTTGACCAGCTGGCGCAGATCTTCCTCGGCCTGAACGAGCTCGAGGAGAAGGTCTTCCTGATGCAGGTCTTCTTCGAACGGATGATCATTCCCCGCTTCCGACTGATCGCCCGCGCCTCGCGGGGGACGGTGCTCGAGGACCTCTGCAACCGCCTGACGGTCGACGACGGCATCCACCACGGTTCGGGGATGGCCTATGAGAAAGTCCTGCTGCGCACGGCTTCGAAGAAGACAAAGGACAAGATGATCCAGGGCGCGAGCAAGATGCTCCCGATCTTCGCCGAGCACGTGCTCTGGCGGCCCAAGGAGCGGGACTTCGTCAGCAC
>JBKPFE010000392.1:0-10273 GCA_046728705.1 Actinomycetota bacterium | reverse complement strand
GGATGTGCTCGACCAGCAGCCGCTCGTTGGGCGAGTGAATGTTCCCCTCGGGCAGGTCGAAGCCGGTCAGCACGGTCGGGATGCCCTTGTCGGCGAGCGGGGGGACGATCGGGAGCGTCCCGCCAACCCGGATCAACAGTGGCCGAGCGCCGATCACGCGCTCGAAGGCATCGAGCGCGAGTTGGATCGCAGGCGTGTCCGGCGGGATCAGCCCCGCCGGCGAGCTCGCCCAGCGCTGGATCTCCACGTCGACACCCTCCGGCGCCCCTTTGCGCAGGAGCCGCTCGAAAACCGGCGCGATCTCGTCGGGATCTTGGCCGGGCGCAAGCCGGATCGAGACGTTCGCCTCGGCGCTCACCGGAAGCACTGTCTTCTGGAGGTGCGGCTCGCCACCGGCGATCCCGTTGACGTCCACGGCCGGCTCTGCCCAGGTGCGGACGTAGAAGTCCTCGACGGCTCGGCCATCGGCGGGCCGCGCGCCGCCCTCGGCGAGCACCTGTGAACCGGGGTCGAGCTCCTTCCAGGCGGCAAGCTCCGCATCCGTCGGCGGAACGACGCCCGCCCGCAGCTCATCCGGCAGCAGCCCGTTCTCACCCGGCAGAACGCCGCGCAACGTTTGCATCAGCGCAGTGGCGGCGTTGAGGCCGGCGCCGCCGAACAGGCCGGAATGCAGGTCCCGCTCTCCCGTCCGGACGGAGACGTGGAAGTAGACAAGGCCGCGCGTGGCGACATGGAACACCGGTACGCCGCGCCGACGCATGGAGCTGTCGAAGATGACCGCCGCGTCCGCTCCCCGCTCGTCGCGCGCGATGAAGTCGACGACCTGGTGGCCGCCCGTCTCCTCCTCCCCGTCACAGACGATCCGGACGTTCACCGGCAGCTCGCCGGCGGCGCCAAGCAGCTGCGCGGCCTTCAGCAGCGCATACAGCTGGCCCTTGTCGTCGGCCGTTCCGCGGCCGTATAGCCAGCCGTCGCGAACCGTCGGCTCGAACGGCGGCGACTCCCAAGCGTCGAGTGGCCCGGGCGGCTGGACGTCGAAGTGACCGTAGACGAGCACCGTCGGCGCCTCGCCCCCACCGGAGGCCCCGATCTCGCCGACGGTGAGCGGGAAGGTCTCCGTTTCCACCAGCTCGGCGTCGCCGCCGGCATTGCGGACGAAGTCTCGCACCCATTCGGCGGCGCGGCGAACGTCCCCCGCGTGCTCGGGGTCCGCGCTGACGCTCTCGATGCGGAGGAACTGGGACAGCTCCTCCAGCCAGGCGGGATCGAGCTCAGCCACGCCGCGCGAGTCTATTTGCGTCGCAGGCAGCGGAGGAAGCGAGCCTCACTCAACCGTGGACTGCACGCGTATGGATCGTAGAAGACCACCTGCGCCCGCCTCGGCGCCACGGCCACCGCCGAACGGATTCCCTCGAGCGCGAAGACAGGCACGCTCACCCATGGAGGCGGATCCTCGCCGGGCGTGTCATCACAGGCGCGCTCGAGCGCGACGCCTTGGCGACCCCCGAGGTGCGGGCGGCGAATCCTCAGCGCGTGGTGAAAATAGAGGGTGCCCTTGAACCGGAGGACCGAAAGCGTGCGGCACCTGTCGGCGGCGAGCGGCTGGGCGGCAGCACTCTGCGCGACGAGCACGACGACGCCGATTACCAGCAGCACTCCTAGGCGCCTCACGGCGCCCAAGCCTAGGCGACCCGCAGTTTCTGGGAGTCGGCGAGCGCGCGGAGCTTCTTCAGGCTCTGGTTCTCGATCTGCCTGATCCGCTCACGCGTGACCTGGAATGTCTGCCCGACCTCGTCCAGCGTCCGCGGCTGCTCGCCGTTCAGTCCGTAGCGCAGCTCCAGGACCCGCCGCTCGCGCTCGGACAGCGTCCCAAGGATCTTCGTCAGCGCCTCTCTGCGCAGGACATCCTCGGCGAGCTCGTCCGGTAGCGGCGCCAGCTCGTCGGTGATGAAGTGCCCGAACTCTGACTCCTCGTCGTCGCCGACGGGCTTCTCGAGCGACACCGGCGTCTGGGCGCTGCGGCGGATCTGATCGACCTCGTCGACCGTCAGCTCCAGCTCGTGCGCGATCTCCCCGGAGCTCGGCTCACGGCCACGCTCGGCACGGAGCTTGCGCTCCGTCCGCATGATCTTGTTCAGCTTCTCGACGACGTGCACCGGCATTCGGATCGTTCGCGCCTTGTCCGCCAGCGCCCGGGCAACCGCCTGCCGGATCCACCAGGTCGCATACGTCGAGAACTTGAAGCCCCTGCGATGGTCGAACTTCTCCGCCGCTCGGACGAGGCCGATCGTGCCCTCCTGGATCAGGTCCAGGAAGGGGAGCCCCTGATTGCGATAGCGCTTGGCAATCGAGACGACAAGGCGCAGGTTGGCCTCGACCATCTCCTGCTTCGCCTGGTGGTCGCCGCGCTCGATCCGCTTCGCCAGCTCGATCTCCTGCGCCGCGGTCAGGAGCTCGACCTTGCCGATGTCCTTGAGGAATAGTTGAAGGGCCTCGGTCGAGACCTCACGCTGGCGAGAGACGACGTCTTCCTCCTGCTCCCGGTCGACCAGCTCGATCTGGAGCTCGTCGAGCCGGCCGTAGAAGTCCTCCAGCTGGCCGGCATCGAGCTCGAGCTCATCGAGTGCGACGGTCAAGTCCTCGATGGTCAGCCGCCCGGACTCCTGCGCACCGGCGATCAGCGTCTCTAAGACACCCTCCGGGGTGACCTCCCGACTTGCCGCTTCCACTCGCTGCACCGGCTCTCTCACTCCCCTAACCCGGTTTTACGGCTTCAAACCTGCTCTGTCCCTGGCGAAGTCTTCCATGCGTACTACCCAACCGCCATAGGCCGACCGGCCCATCTTTCGGTTCGGACGGTCCTATGTTTGCTCACCGTCCTTGTACGTCTTCTAGACGGGTGAGCAGGCGGTTTGCTTCCCTTGCCAGCACGCTACGCGTCCTAGAATCACGTGCCACCGCGTTCAGCTGCTGCCGGGCCTCCTTGAGCTCACCGAGCCAGAGCAAGAGCACGCCGAGGTGGAACCGCACCGTCGCCGCGCGTGGGAAGCGACGGGTGAGCGGCCCCAGCTTGGAGAACGCGCGTTCGGGATGGGCCTTGTCGAAGCGGCCGACCGCATCGGCGACGAGCGCCTCGGGATTCCGCGGCGCGAGGAGCGCTGCAGCCGAGTACTGCCTCCGCGCCGAGATGGGCCGCTCGAGCCGCTGCAGCGCGAGCCCGTAGAGGAGCTTCGCCCGGACGTCACGGCCGCGCGCATTCCGCTCGAGTGCCGCGAGCTGAGCGGCGGGCGGGAGGCGGGTCACGCTGCGATCTGCCCGGAAGCTGGGAATGAAGCTGGGTAGCCCCGGTGGGAAACGGCGAAAGAGCAGGTCGGTCGCGCGGATCCCGTAGGCAGAATCCGGGTCGCGCGTTCGTGTCGTCCGCCAGACGTCGACTGCGCCCTCCTGGTCACCCTCCCAGTAGCGCGCGAGCCCGAGGTGGAAGAGCACGGCGCCGCTGTCCGGATTGGCCTGCGCGAGCTGCTCGAGGCGGGCGCGGCTCCCGACGGGCCAGGTTGCGAGGGCCGCGCCGACCCGGGCCTGGAGCGACATCCGACGCGCGAGGATCCGCGCCGCCCGCCTCCGCTCCCCGCGGCTGTACGCCCGCGCGGCCTGTCGCAGCGCCGCCGCCTCGGGATCCGTCCGAACACCGAGATCGACGACGAACGGGGGCACTCCGCTCGGTCGGTCCGCGTCCTCCTCGCCGTCGCGGACGAGCACTGCGCCGAGCGCCACTCCACCTGCCGCCGCCAGAGCGACGGCGGCCACCAGCGCGATCCGAAGTCTTCGCGACACGGCGCGACTGTAGCCGTGCGACTCGTGGCTATCCTCAGCCCATGGCGACCCCAGTCGGAATCGACGAGATCCGGCCGGAAGAGGTGCGCGAGCGTCTGGCCGAGCCGGACGCACCGATCCTGATCGACGTCCGGACCGACCGCGAGCGCGCCACTTCCTACATCCCGGGCTCCATCCACCTCCCCATGGCCGAGGTCGAGTCTCGGCTCGCCGAGGTGGGCCCCGACCCGAGCCGTCCGATCGTCACGTACTGCGCCACCGGCAACCGCTCCCGCCGCATACTCCCCACGCTGGCCGCGCTCGGCTACGAGGATGCGGTCTCGATGGCCGGCGGCATCGTCGCCTGGCAGGCGCTCGGCTACCCGACCGAATCGCCGAGCGCGCTCGACGACGAGAAGTTGGCGCGCTACAGCCGGCACCTCCTGATCCCGGAGGTCGGCATCGAAGGACAGCAGCGGCTGCTCGAGACGAGCATCCTCCTGATCGGGGCGGGCGGGCTCGGCTCACCGGCCGCGCTCTACCTGGCGGCGGCGGGCGTGGGCCGGATCGGGATCGTCGACGACGACCAGGTCGACGCCTCGAACCTCCAGCGCCAAGTGCTCCACTCGACCGCCGAACTCGGCGAGAGCAAGGCGCAGTCGGCGCGCGAGTCGCTCGAGGAGCTGAACCCCGACGTCGAGGTCGTCACCTACGAGGAGCGGCTCACGTCCGAGAACGTCGACCGAATCCTCGGCGACGGCTGGGAATTCGTCGTCGACGGCGCCGACAACTTCCCCACGCGCTATCTGCTGAACGACGCCTCCGTCTGGCACGAGATCCCGGTCGTCCACGGCTCGATCTACCGCTTCGAGGGCCAGATCACGGTCTTCAAGCCCTTTACGGGACCCTGCTACCGCTGTCTGTTCCCGCAGCCGCCGCCGCCCGAGCTGGCACCGAGCTGCGCCGAGGGCGGCGTCCTCGGTGTGCTGCCGGGCGTGATCGGCTCGCTCCAGGCGAACGAGGCGCTCAAGCTGGCGCTCGAGATCGGCGAGCCGCTGATCGGGCGGCTCCTGCTCTTCGACGCGCTGACGACGACCTTCAGCGAGGTCACGGTGCGCCGCGATCCCAACTGCCCCGTCTGCGGCGACAACCCCACCATTACGGAATACATCGACTACGCCGACTTTTGCGGCGTACCGGCGTGACTGTAGTCCGGATCCCGCCCACCCTCCGCGACGAGACTGGAGGCCAGGCGACGCTGGAGGCCCGAGGCGAGACCGTCCGCGAGGTGCTGGAGGACGTTGCGGGCCGGTTCCCGGCGCTGCGCGAGCGCATCTATGCCAACGGCGACCTCGCGCAGTTCGTCAACGTCTACGTGGAGGGCGAGGACGTGCGCACCCGTGAGGGACTGGACACGTCCGTCGAGGACGGAGCGACGGTGATCCTCTTACCGGCCATGGCCGGTGGTTGCCTCGCTTCCCTGGCCGGCGAGCGCTCCCGGCCGGCGAAGCCGGCCTCCGCGCTCGCCTCCGCCCGCTGGCGGCAGGATGCTGCGCTCGCGGGGCTTGTCCGTGCCCGTTTGCACTGTCCTGCGCCCCGCGAGCTTGCCTCCTTTGCCACCGAACGGCGAGAGAACCGAGGCTGAGTCGGCGCCAGCGCGGAGTGTCCTCGACCTGATCGGGCGGACGCCGCTCGTCGAGCTCCAGCGGCTGACCCCGAAGCCGTCCGTCCGCCTCTTCGCCAAGCTCGAGGGCCAGAACCCGACCGGCTCGCTCAAGGACCGCATCGCGCTCGCGATGGTCGAAGAGGCGGAGGCTTCCGGCGAGCTCCAGCCCGGCCACGAGCTCCTCGAGCCGACGAGCGGCAACACCGGCATCTCGCTCGCGATGGTCGCGCGCGTGAAGAACTACGCGCTCACCTGCGTCATGCCCGAGAACGCAACCGAGGAGCGCAAGCGGCTACTCAAGCTGATGGGCGCGAAGATCGTCCTCTCACCGGGCAACGAAGGCACGAACGGCTCGGTGCAGGCAGCACTCGAGCTCGCCGAACGGGACTCGCGCTACCTCATGCTCTTCCAGTACGCGAACGAGGCCAATCCGCGCGCCCACTTCGAGGGGACGGGAGCAGAGATCGTCGAGGCGCTCGACCGCGTCGATGTCTTCGTAGCCGGTCTCGGGACCGGCGGGACCCTGATGGGCGCCGGCGCGCGTATCCGCGAGGCTTTCCCGGAGGCGGTCATCGCTGCGGCCGAGCCACTCCCGGGCGACCCGGTGATCGGACTGCGCTCGCTGGAGGACGGCTACGTGCCACCGATCCTCGACGTCGCGAAGCTCGATCGGAAGCTCCTGGTGACGAATGCCGACTCGGTGGCGGGAGTCCGTGCACTTCTCGACCAGGAGGCGATCTTCGCGGGGATTTCCTCGGGTGCGGTCGTGCACGTCGCCCGAAAGCTCGGGGCCGAAATCGATGAGGGCGTCGTCGTCTGCGTGCTCGCCGACGGCGGCTGGAAGTACCTTTCGGCCTCGTTCTGGGCAGCTGAGGACGTCGAGGCGGCCATGGAGACCTCGATCTGGTGGTAGTTCCCCAAGAAATCCGCGCACAGCTGCTCGAGCACGCCCGGGCGGAGGCACCGAACGAAGCCTGCGGTCTCATTGCTTTCCGCGACTTCGTCGCCGAACGCTACTTGCCGGGTACCAACCGCCTGCGCAGCCCATATAGGTTCGAGCTCGTACCCAACGACCCGAAGGATTTCTTCCTTGAGGACGAAGGCTACGAGCTGGCCGTCTTTCACTCGCACCCGGAGACCGAGCCCCGGCCTTCACGGACCGACATCGAGAACATCGGGCTCTGGGAGGGACGGCCGTACCTGATCCTGGCGCTCCAGAGCGACGAGCTTGCCGGGTGGCGGATCCAGGACGGCCGCATGGAACGGTTGTCCCTGAAGTGAGCGGCAGCGCCTCGATCGTCGGTGCCGGGATCTTCGGCGCCTCCCTCGCCTACCGGCTGGCCCGCGACGGCTGGAAGGTGACGCTCTACGAGCGCCACGAGCCCGGGCACCGAGGCGCGGCCTCGGCAGGTGAATCCCGGCTGATCCGGTTCGCCCACGGCTCAGGGGACTGGTACACGCGTTCGGCCTGGCGCGCGCGGGAGCTTTGGCGCGAGCTCGAGGTAGAGACCGGGAGTGAGCTCCTCGTCGAGTGCGGGGTTGCGTGGTTCGCACGCTCGGAGGACGGCTGGGAAGCCGAGAGCGAGCGCGTCCTGCGAGCGGAGGGAATCCCGGTCGAGCGGCTGGATCCGAAGGCCGCGCGTGAGCTCTTCCCGTCGTTCGAGCCGGGCGACCTCCGCTTCGTGCTCTGGGAGCCGTCGGCGGGTGTGATCCGGGCACGTGTGGCCACACTGGCCACTGTCGAAGCGGCCGAGCGCGCCGGCGTCCGCCTCGTGCACGAAACCGCCACGCCCGACTCGGTCGCGGGTGACGTAGTCGTGTGGGCCTGCGGCGCCTGGCTCCCGGGCATCTTCGACCTGCCCGTGCGGGTGACGAAGCAGGACATCCTCTTCTTCTCGGCCGAGGGCTGGACGACCCCGCGTGTTCCGGCGTGGGTCGACTACGACCGGGCCGTCTACGGGCTCGGTGACCTCGACGGCGTCGGAGTCAAGGTGGCGCCTGACACCGAGGGGCCGCCGTTCGACCCGGAGCACGGCGAGCGGGTCGCCTCGACCGAGACCGAGCAGAGGGCACGCGCCTACCTTGCCGAACGGTTCCCGGCCCTGCGCGCCGCCCCGGTCTCAGGCGCAACCGTCTGCCAGTACGCACTCACGCCGGACACGAACTTCATCGTCGCCCCGCATCCGGAACTCCCCCGCAACTGGATCCTCGGCGGTGGTTCCGGTCACGGCTTCAAGCACGGCCCCGCGCTCGCCGAGTACGCCGCGCGGGTGATCACCGGCCAGGAGGAGCCCAACGCGCAGCTCGGGCTCGGCCCGCGCGAGAGCAGGCCGAGCCTTCGAACCGCCGGAACTACTTGACCGTGAAGGTGCCCTTCATCCCGCTCGAGCGATGCGGCGTGCAGTAGTAGGTGTAGGTCCCGCGCTTCAGCATCACCGTCACCGTCTTGGTGCCCTTGAAGGCCAGGCCGGTGATCTGCTTGTTCCTGATCCCCGGGCCGGTCAGGACGAAGTTGTGTTGCGAGGACTTGTCACTGACGGTGATCGTGTAGCTGCCCGGGCGCAGCGTCTTGACCTTCGTGCCGGCCTTCTTGAGCGTGATCGTAAAGCCGGGGCCGGTCGTCCCGGAGAGCTTGGTCGCGCTGGCAATCGAAAACGCCGTCGGCGGCAGCGCGAGCGCCGCAACTGCGAGTAAGGGAAGGAAGCGTCGCATCGATTCACTCCTTTGGTCGCGTACGAGACACTTGGGGTTCTACGTGAATAAGACGCCTTCTGGATGGATTGAGGTGAACGGCGCGCTGGAACGCGAGTTCGAGTTCGCCGACTTCGCCGAGGCGCTGGCGTTCGTGAACCGCGTCGGCGCAGCCGCCGAGGAGGCCAATCACCATCCCGATGTCGAGATCCACTGGAACCGCGTGAAGCTCCGCTGGTGGACGCACGTCACCGGCTCGATCACCGACCGGGATCGAGAGCTGGCCGCGCGGACAGACGAGTTGGTCTAGGGCTGGGCGACGGCCTGCTCGGCAGGCTCCTTCGCGCCGCGGAGCCGGTAATAGAGCAAGGTCCAAGTAACCGCGACGAAGGGCGTGACGAGCGTCCCGCTGATCACGTTCGACAGGAAGCTCCTCAACCAGTCTTCGAACGGAAGCAGTACGAGCCCGAGGGCGATGGTGAACCCGATGACGATGAGGATCGTCAGCACTATCACGCCGAAAACGCCCCAGCCGTGACCCCGGACGAGCTCGCGGCTCCTGCTGAACGCTTCACCGGCCCGCCGTTCCTCGAGCACGATCACGGGGATGATCAGCACCCACCACGTCAGCAGCACGAGACCGGGCACGATGAGGAGCAAGAGCCCGAAGAAGATCCCGATGCCGGCCAGGATGCCACCGACGATGATCGAGGGAAGCTGGGGTCGAACACGCTCGAAGGTTTCGCCGAGCGAAAGGTCGGCACGACCGTCGCGGACGTCTTCCACGGCCTTCACGAGCGCCCCTTGCACCCAGAAGAGGGCGACGAGCGAGACGACGGCGCCGAGAATCCCCGCGATCCAGTTCAGCAGGATCGCCGTGAGCAACAGGCTGATGAGCGCGACCACGGCATAGACCACGAACGAGATCATCAGGAGGTGCCGCCAGTGGCCCTTGTACATCGCCCATGCCTCGCTGAGGACGCCTTCGGTGGGGCTCATGGGTTGACCCTAACGGGAAGTGGCGCTGACTACAGGGCCTTCTGGACTTTCCCGGCCTTCAGGCACCGGGTGCATACATACGCGCGGGTTGGCGTCCCCTTGAGGAGCACGCGAACACGCTGAAGGTTCGGGTCGAAGCGTCGCTTCGTGGCGACCATCGAGTGGCTCCGGTTGTGACCGAAGCCCGGCTTCTTCCCACAAACGGCGCAAACCCTGGACATCGGCGGCGGAGTGTAGCGGAGGCCTACGTAGTTGCAGCGCGGAGCTGCGAGAAGATGTCGGCCATTTCGAGCGCGCTCCGGACGGCGTCGGCAGCGCGGTCGATGCGCGCCTCGGCCTGCTCGACCGACTCCGTCGTCAGGACGCCGAACGAAACCGGAACGCCGGTCTCGATCGCCGCCAGCTGGAGCCCGCTTGCCGCCTCACCGGCCACGTACTCGAAGTGGGGCGTCTCGCCGCGGATCACGCACCCGAGCGCGACGATGCACGCGTAGCGGCGGGTCTTGGCGAGCGCCATTGCCGCGAGCGGCAGCTCGAACGCGCCGGGCACAGGGACGATCGTGACGGCCTCGGGCTGGATTCCCGCCTCTTCGAGCTCGGCCAGCGCCCGTTCGAGCAGCCGGCTCGTGACGTCACCGTTGAACTTCGCAACGACGACGGCCACCGACCGCCGGCCGTCGCGCGACCCAGTCAGGACCTTGTAGCCCGCGGGGACCTCGAACCGGCCGGGCGCGTGCTGCTCCTCTTGTTCTTCCTGCTCTTCCGGCTCCGGCCGCTGCTCCGGCTGCGGCTGCTCTTCCTCGTCTGTTCGGAGCGCCGGCAGCTCGGTCACGAACCCTCCCTGAAGCGCAGGTCTTGGTGATGAAGGCGGTGGCCGAGCTTGTCGCGCTTGGTCTCGAGGTAGCTGCGATTCTCGGCGTTCGGCGGCGTCTCGATCGCGACCTGTTCGACGACCTCGAGGCCGAAGCCTTCGAGCCCGGTGATCTTCTTGGGGTTGTTCGTGAGGATGCGGATCGTGGACAGCCCGAGGTCGGCGAGGATCTGGTTCCCGATCCCCCAGTCGCGCGCGTCGGCCGGAAAACCGAGCTCGATGTTCGCCTGGAC
>JBKPFE010000358.1:0-1336 GCA_046728705.1 Actinomycetota bacterium | reverse complement strand
CATCGCCACCATCGCAGGCACGCTGCAAGGCACCACGGCGTGGCTGCTCGGGTCGAGCTACGCGCTCGCACTCGGTGTGATCGCAGGGCTGCTCGACATGATCCCGAACATCGGCGCGACGATCGCCGGCTTCATCCTCGTACCGGCGCTCTGGGCGGAGGAGGGACTGACGGCAGCGCTCATCATGCTCGCAGTCGTCCTCGTCTACCAGCAGCTCGAGAACAACATCCTGACGCCGAAGATCCAGGGCAAGGCCGTTCGGCTCTCCGGCTTCTTCATCATCGTCGCGGTAACGCTCTTCGGGGCGCTACTCGGAGTCCTCGGTGCTCTGACCGCCGTCCCGCTCGCGGCCACGCTCCAGATCTTCGTCCAGGAGCTGACGAAGGCTCGGCGCGAGCGGGTTGCCGCCGCGGCGGCAGCACTGCAATCGTCGGCCGAGCAGGCGTAATCCAGCGGATCCAGCCGGCTGATCAAGAACCGTTGCTCGTGCCTGGTCGCAGCTGATCCTGAGGCGAGTCGAGCTCAGCCGAGCTGGAAGTGCCAGATCATGACGGCGGGGTTGTCGCGATACGCGGCGTTGGTCGCGGCGGTACACCAGCGATGCAGCGCCAGATGTTCGGCGGAGCGCCGGGGACGTGGGCTGGGAATACGTCACCGGTCGCGGATCGCAGGTCGCCGTCGTCGACCAGCGGGAACGGCCGGCGGGGCTCTTCGCACCTGCGCACCTGGAGGCCGAGGGGGAGAGCAGCCGCGATGTAGTCGCTCGTGAGCCGGGTCCGGATCGGCATGTAGCCAGGGCTCCCGTCGGGTCCGGCTTTGACGACCGACGAGCGAGCCCGGTGGCGTTAGGCGCGATGATGGCGTCATGTCCCCACTCGACGAGCTCGCGCCCGGTCTCTGGCGGATCACGGTCACCCGGAACGGCCTCCCTCCGACAATGACGGCGTACCTACTGCGCGACGGCGCCCGCGCGCTCTGGCGGCGAGCTTGGCACGGCCGCCGGAGCAGGTCGTCGCTGTATTGATCGCCGGCCCAAGTACCCCCTGTCGGCAGGGAAGGACTACAGACCCGCGAATCGGCCGGTGTGGGACAGGTGAGCTTCGACGAGGCAGGGGATGCGGTACGGCGGACCCGCCTCGCGAACGAGCGCACCTACCTCGCCTGGTGGAGGACTGGCCTCACGACCTTCGCCGTTAGCCTCGCCACCGGCAAGCTCGTGCCGGAGCTGTCGTCAGGAGCCGCGTGGCCTTTCGAGGCGATCGGGGTTGCGTTCGGGGTCGTTGGCCTGCTGTTCATCGCCTACGCGTACGTCCGGCAAAAGCGGGTCGAGGAAGCG
>JBKPFE010000151.1:0-9241 GCA_046728705.1 Actinomycetota bacterium | reverse complement strand
GAGACCGAGGTCGAGAGCACGTATCTCGGCCGGACCGACGACCTCGGCTGCGTGAACCCCGAGTTCCACGAGCTCCCCGTCGGCCAGCCGAGCTTCCGCGTCTTCGCGCAGGTGCTCGGGTCCTAGGCGCCGACTCGGCGGTGCCGCTTAGAGGCCGTGCTGGCTTTGCCAGCGCGGCCGGCCTTTCTAGTCCCTGTTTTCCAGAGCGCGCGCAGCTTCCGCATCTCTTCCGCATCCGCTCCCTTGCCCTGCTGACCCTCGGTTTCCACGACTGCCGGCAGGTTCTGGAGCCGGGGAGTGCCGAGAAAGACCGAGAGCTTGTTGCCGATCAGGCCTTCTTTGAGGTTGGCGTGGCGGTCGCGGTTGGAGCCGAGCGGCGTCTGCGAGTCGTTGACATGCAGCGCGCGAAGGCGGTCGAGTCCGATCACGCTGTCGAACTCGTCGAGCAGCGAATCCAAGGCCGCCGGATCCGTGACGTCGTACCCGGATGCCCACAGGTGGCAGGAGTCGAGGCAAATGCCGAGCCGCGGGTGACCGCTAAGCCTGTCGACGAGCGCTGCTAACTCCTCGAGCGACCGACCAATCGTCCCGCCGGTCCCAGCCGAGTTCTCGATCAGGAGCCAGGTCTTGTCGGAGCAGCGCTCGAGCACCTGCTCGACCGCCGGGACGGCGCGCTTCAAGCCCACGTCGAAGCCGGCGCCGAGATGTGAGCCGACGTGGAAGACGACACCGTCAGCGTCGATTGCGCAAGCTGCGTCGACAGTCTTCTGGAGGGTCGTCACAGACTTCTCGTACAGTTCGTTGTCAGGGCTAGCAACGTTGCAGAGGTAGATCGCGTGCACGAACACGGCCTGGATGCCCGCCTTCCGCGCACGCTCGGCGAAGCCGGCGAGCACGTCTGGATCGTGGTTCGGGAAGCGCCAAGCGCGCGGGCTCTGCACGAAGCACTGAAGCGCGTCGGCGCCGATCTCCTTAGCCCGCTCGGGAGCCGCCTTGACTCCGCCCGAAACATGGCCGCCGAAGAGCACGGCCCTACGATAGTAAGGCGATGTCCGTCCGCGTCCGCATGGCTCCGAGCCCGACCGGCTTCCTCCACATCGGAGGCGTGCGCACCTTTCTGTTCAACTGGCTCTTCGCCCGCGGGCAGGGCGGCGAGGTTCTGCTGCGGATCGAGAACACCGACACGAGCCGCGAGGTCGCCGAGTCGACGGAGCAGATTCAGCGCTCGCTGTCCTGGCTCGGAATCGACTGGGACGGCGAGGTCAGGTTCCAACTCGACCGGATGGAGGAGTGCACGCGGCTCGCACGGCGGCTGGTCGAGGAAGGGAAGGCCTACGAGGACGAGGGTGCGATCCGGTTCCGCATGCCGGACGAGGGGACGACCGGCTGGGACGACGTGGTTCGCGGCCCGATCGAGTTCCCGAACGAGGAGCTCGAGGACGTCGTCCTCGTCCGCTCCGACGGCCGCCCGACCTACAACTTCGCCAACCCGGTCGAGGACATGCTCGACGGGATAACGCACGTGATCCGCGGCTCCGACCACGTCTCCAACACGCCGAAGCAGATCCAGATCCTGCGCGCGCTCGGCACCGAGCCACCGGTCTATGCCCACGTTCCCGACGTCCTCGGCACCGACGGCAAGAAGCTTTCGAAGCGGCACGGGGCACAATCGGTCGAGGACTTCCGCGAGCAGGGCTACATCCCGGAGGCGCTCGTCAACTTCCTGGCCCGCCTCGGGTGGGCGTACGACGACAAGACCGAGGTGTTCTCGCGCGAGGAGCTGCTGCGGCTGTTCAGCCTCGACCGGGTTGCCCCGAGCCCGGCGGTCTTCGACTACGAGAAGCTCGCGTGGCTGAACGGGGTCCACCTGCGCAAGCTGCCGCCGGACGAGTACGCCGACCGGGTCGTGACCTATCTCCAGGAGCAGGGGATCGACTGGGACGAGGAGCTGGTCCGCCGCGCCACCCCCCTCGTGCAGGAGAAGATCGAGACGCTTTCGCAGTTTCCGGACTACGTCAGGTTCCTGTTCGAGGACGTGGCGCCAGAGCCCGCGCTGCTCGACGGCCGGGTGCTCGACGCGGCGGGGGAGACGCTCGCCGAGCTCGAGCCGTTCGACGCCGGGACGATCGAGCGCGCGCTGAGGGAACTGGCGGAGCGGCTCGAGCTCAAGCCGCGTGAGGCCTTTCAGCCGATCCGGGTCGCTGTCACCGGGTCGAAGGTCTCGCCGGGCTTGTTCGAGAGCATCGAGCTGCTCGGGAAAGACCGCTCGCTCGACCGGCTCAGGGCTGCTCGCGGCGCAGCGGCTTAGGCAGTCCGAGCCGGTCCATTGCCTGCTGGAATTCCAGCCAGGCCCGCCGGCGAAAGCTCGCAGTTGGCCGGGGCAGCTGCACATCGAGGCGTCGCCGAGCACTCATTTCAAAGCATGAACGGAGCTCGGACGAGATCGGTTACGCGCGGCTAGACTCGGGCGGTGGGCGCCGAGACGACGACTGTGCTTGTCGTCGATGACGATCCTTCGCTGCGACTCCTCTGTCGCGTCAATCTGGAGCTCGAAGGCTACGCCGTCGTCGAGGCGGGAACGATCGGCGAAGCCGAGCAGGCGCTCGACAACGGCGGCGTCAACGTCGTTCTTCTCGACCTCCACCTCGGGCACGAGGATGGGACCTCGCTCGTGCCCAAGCTCGAGCAGCGCGGCCTCGCCTCGTCGGTCGCGCTTCTCACCGGTAGTCCGGGCAGCCGGCTGCCTGAGGGCGCGACGGTTATCCCCAAGCCGTTTGCGATCGACGACCTGACCGGCACCGTTCGCCGGCTCGCCAATCCGTAGGCCCCGGCTGCTCCGGTAGATTCCCGAGTCGCCGATGCGCATCACTGCGGTCCGCACTCCTGCCGAATACGAGGCCGAGCTCCAGCGCTACCTCTTCGAGCGCGCCGAGGAAGGGCGCGCGGTCCGAGTCGGCGAGAAGGAGATCTCGGAGCGCGCGGAGATCGTGGCGCGCTACCGCGACCTCTTCACCCGCGAGCAGCTCGAGGCGCTGAAGGAGGCCGAGGAAGCGGTCTCGGGCGTCGATCGCGAGCGCGTCTATCGACTGAGGAAGACGTGCGAAGCGGGGCTGGTCGACATCGAGCTCAGCGAGCGCGAGGATGCGCTCGAGAACGCGATCCTGGCGGCGAGGGTGGAGTTTCGAGGCGAGGAGCTGCCACTCCGCTCGGCCCAGGCACAGCTCGCGGTTCTCCCCGTCTATGGCGATCGCGAAGAGCTCGGCGAGCTCCAGGGCGACGCGTCGGCTGCTTTCAACGACGACCGCATGGAGCTCCTGCGGGCCCGGGAGGATCTGGACGCCGAGTTGTCGGAGGAGCCTGACGCCGTCGCGCGGAACGAGGAGGAGAAGGGGATCTCGCTGCGCGACCTGTCTGAGGTGCTCAGCGCCGCCAGCAGCGGTGCCGTTGAGGCGTACGGCCGGCTCTCTGCTCGGTGGTTCGACAAGCTCCTGGGCGCCGAGCGGCCCGAGGTGCCGGCGTCGTACCACGTCGCCTGGATCCGGCGCCTCTCGCCGCTCGAGGCCACGTACACGAAGGAGCGTGCGACCGAGATCTGCCTCCAGACGCTGCGCCGGCTCGGCTTCGACCTCGATCAAGAGCCGAACATCAAGCTCGACCTCGACGACCGGCCGCAGAAGTCGCCGCGCGCGTGTGTGATCGCGGCCGACCCGCCCAAGATCGTCCACCTGATCACGCGGGCGCAGGGCGGCCTCCACGACTACCAGGCATTCCTGCACGAGGCCGGGCATGCGCTCCACTACGGCAACTGTGATCCCGAGCTGCCCTACACCTTCCGCAACCTCTCGCGCGACCACGCGCTGACCGAGATCTACTCGTACATCCTCGAGGCGATCTCGCGCGAGCCGGCGTGGCACGCCGAGTACTTCGACCTCTCGGAGGAGCAGGCCGCCGAGCACGCCGAGGCCACGATCTTCCTAGAGGCCCTGCTCTTCCGGCGCTACACGGCGAAGCTGCACTTCGAGCTGGACTTCTGGGGCAACTTCGGAAACGGCAGCGCCGGGCCTGATGAGTACCACCGTCAACTGACCGGCGCCACCGGGATCGCGTACCGCCCCGATGCGTACCTCGCCGACATGGACGCAGGCTTCTATTCCGCCGACTACCTCCGCGCGTGGATTCGCTCCGCACAGCTTCGCGAGTGGCTGGTCCGCGAGGTCGGTGAGGACTGGTGGCGGAACCGCAAGACCGGCGATCACCTCCGCGCGCTCTTCGCCGAAGGCACACAACCGACCAGCGAAGAGATCGCCGGGCGGCTCGGCTTCGATCCGCACGACACGAAGCCGCTGCTCGCCGAGCTCGGCGCCTAGTGCCGCTGCCTGTCGCGTTCGACCGGTTCTACCGGTACGACGAGCTCACGGAGATCCTGCACGGCTGGGCCGAGGAGCGGCCCGAGCTCTTCCGCGTCGAATCGATCGGGTCCTCGTACGAAGGCCGCGAGATCTGGCTCTGCACGCTGACCAACATCGAGACCGGGCCGGATCTCGAGAAGCCGGCGTTCCTGGTCGAGGGAAACATCCACGCGATCGAGGTCACCGGCGCGACGGCGGCTCTCCATCTGATCGACCGCCTGCTGTCGGGCTACGGCACTGACGAGCGCGTCACACGTGTGCTCGACACCCGAGCCTTCTACGTCGTCCCGCGCCTGAACCCCGACGGCCCCGAGCTCGCCCTTGCCGACCGGCCGCGCTTCATTCGTTCGAGCACGCGGCCGTGGCCGCTGGCCGAGGAGATCGACGGCCTCTACGAGGAGGACATCGACGGCGACGGCCGGATCCTGATGATGCGTGTCCGCGACCGGAATGGATCGTGGAAGCCGCATCCCGAGGAGCCGCGGCTGATGGTACGGCGCGAGCCGGACGATGCGGACGGGGACTTCTATCGGATGCTGTGGGAGGGCCGCATCCGCAACTACGACGGCACCACGATCAAGATCGCGCCGCCGCTGGAGGGCCTCGACCTCAACCGGAACTTCCCAATGGAGTGGGCCGTCGAGGCCGAGCAGCAGGGCGCCGGGCCGTATCCCGCCTCCGAGCCCGAGATCCACGCGATCGTCCAGGCGATCGTCGACCGGCCGAACATCACCGGCCACATCGCCTACCACACCTTCAGCGGCGTCCACCTCCGGCCGTACGCCAGCTACCCGGACGAGCATTTTCCCACCGCCGACCTCCGGGCCTACCTGCTCCTCGGGGAGAAGGCGACCGAGCTCACCGGCTATCCGGCCATCTCAATCTTCCACGACTTCAAGTACGACCCGAAGCAGACGACCAAGGGCGGCGCCAACGACTGGCTCTATGACCACCTCGGCGTCTTCTCCTGGACGACGGAGCTCTGGAGCCCGCAGCGGGAGGCCGGAATCGAAGACCACCACTACATCGAGTGGCTTCGCGACCATCCGCCCGAGGACGATCTCAAGCTGCTCCGCTGGAGCGACGAGCAGCTCGGCGGAAAGGGCTACGTCGACTGGCACCCGTTCGAGCACGACCAGCTCGGGCAGGTCGAGCTCGGTGGCTGGGATCTCATGTACTGCTGGGCAAACGCCCCGCCGCAGTTCCTCCAGCGCGAAATTGCGCCGCACTCGGAGCTCGCCATCTGGCAGCTGCTCGTGTCGCCGCTGCTCGAGGTTCGGTCGCTCGAGGTGGAGGCGCTGGGCTCGGAGCGCTGGCTCGTGCGGCTGGTGGTCGAGAACACCGGCTGGCTGCCCACGAGCGTCAGCGAGAAGGCGGTCGAGCGGAAGGCCGTGCGGCCTCTGGAGGCGGAGATCACGCTGCCCGAAGGCGCGAAGGTGATCGGCGGTGAGCGCAAGGTCGAGCTCGGTCAACTCGACGGGCGGGTGCACCGACGCTCGCTGCTCTGGTGGGCGTCGAACGACGCGACGAGCGACCGGGCGAAGGTGGAGTGGGTGGTGGGGGCGCCTTCGGGGTCGTCCGTCACCGTCGAGGCACGCCACCAGCGCGCCGGAACCGTGCGTCAGGAGTTGACGCTCGGCTAGTCCCTCACGACGCGGTAGCTCAGATGGGTGACGGCGGGGGAATCGACCACCCGATCGAGCTCCAAGCCGGCTTGCGTGGCGCCGAGGTTGTCGAGCAGGCGAACGCCGTCGCCGAGAAGCACCGGAACGAGATGGATCTGAAGCTCGTCGAGCAGCCCCGACCTGAAGGACTGCTGAATGGCATCGGCGCCGCCTGCGACCAACACGTCCCGGTCGCCGGCGGCCGCCCGAGCTTGCTCGAGTGCGGCTTCGATCCCGTCGGTGGCGAACGTGAAAGTAGTTCCGCCTTGCTTTGTGACGGGTTCACGAGCGTGGTGGGTGAGGATGAACACCGGAACGCGGAACGGAGGGTCGTCCCCCCACCAGCCGTCCGCATTGGGGTCGTCCTCCCACGGGCCTGCTCCGCCGCTGAACATCCGCCTGCCCATTACGACCGCGCCCTGCGCGGCCAGCGATTCCTTCACCACCTTGTCGTCGGCGCCCGTCTCGCCTCCGTCCATGCCGTGACGCTCGCGAAAGCTCGCCAGCCCGTAGGCCCACTCGTGGAGCTCTTCGCCGCCCTCGCCGAGCGGCTGCTCGAGCGTCTGGTTCGGCCCGGCGATGAAGCCGTCGAGTGACGTGGAGATGTCGCAGATCACTCTCGCCATCGTGCCTCCTGCAAGTCGGCCGGCTCACCGGCCAGGAGCAACTCGATCTCCTCCCAGAGGAGCTTCTGCGCCGGGTCGGCGCGCCCGTTGACGAACCTCACGCCCTCCTCCTCGAGCAGTCGGCGACATCTCTCGGGTCCGCCGTCGTCGGCTCCCCAACCGTCGGGAATCGACCCGTCGGCGTGGATGACGCGCCACGCAGCTGGGAATGCCGGGTCGCGGGCGGCCGACCTCGCGACTGCACGAGCTGCTTTGGTCGTCCCCGTTGCGGCGATCCCGATCTCCCCGTACGCGGTCCAGCGACCCTTCGGGATCACCCGGGCGGCGCGCAGAATTCTGTCGCTTCGAGAATGGATCCCGAGACGGTAGCGGGTCGATTTTCACGAGAACCAGACGAGTCCGGAATAGCGAGGGAGGAAATTCTGCTCAGAAGGCGTAGCCGGTGGACCCGTGCGGAGGCTCTTGCTCTTTGTCCTTGTGCTCGTCGTCGCCGGCGTTGTCTGCGGCGAGGCGGCGGCGCTCGCGAAGGTGCAGGTGCCCGGCGTCCAGGTCGCGCTCTACCGCCACGGCTACTACAAGGGCCCGATCGACGGGATCGCAGGGCCGTTGACGAAACGCGCGATCCGCGACTTCCAGCGGTCGAAGGGGCTCGAGCCGGACGGCGTCGTGGGCAGGCGGACGCGCGCTGCGTTCGGACGGTTCGGGGGCCCTCTCTTCGGCACACGCATGCTCAGGCGCGGGATGGCGGGCTTCGACGTCTCGGTGCTCCAGTTTCTGCTTGCCAAGCGCGGCTTCCCACCCCGGTACCTGGACAGCGGCTTCGGGCCGGTCATCGAGCGGCTCGTGCGCCGCTTCCAGCGCCGTGCGGGGCTTTCCCCGGACGGCATCGTCGGGAGGCGGACGCGCGCGGCGCTCCTCACGGGTGTCGGCGCGAGCCGGCCGGTCGCTCGCCGATCGGCGCACTCGGCGTCGCGCGCGGCCGTCGAGGCTTCGCTCCGCCGCTGGGCCGCCCACTATGGCGTCAGCCTCGACCTCGTCCGAGCGCTCGCATGGCAGGAGTCGGGCTTTCAGAGCCACGTTCGCTCCCGCGCCGGCGCCGTCGGCGTCATGCAGGTCATTCCCGCGACCAGGACGTTCGTCGAGCAGTTCGTGATCGGCGGGCGCGTCCCGAGGACGATGGACGGCAACGTTCGCCTCGGTGTCGCGTTCCTGCACCTTCTCCTCCACCAGTTCGGAATGGACGCGCGGCTCGCGGTGGGCGCGTACTACCAGGGGTTGGCGTCGGTCCTGCAGCGCGGACTTACTCGCCCGACGCGCCACTTCGTGGCCAACGTGCTCGCCCTGCGCAAGCGGGTCTGACCCTGTAGAAGGCGCATACGGGATTCGAACCCGTGCCGCCGCCGTGAGAGGGCGGTGTCCTAGGCCACTAGACGAATGCGCCGGGAGGCTCAGTGTAGCGACGCTCGCGGGCGCGATCGGAGGCTGCGGGCCTAGGAAAGAGCGGTGTCGCCGGGGCGGGGCTCTTCGACCCCGGTCTCGGGCGGGCCCACGACTGCCGGTCCCACGGGGCGGAGGTAGAGCAGCTCGTACGCGACGGCCGCGATGACGGCGCCGGCGAACGGGCCCACGTACCAGATCCAGAAGTCGTCCCACGTGTTCGAGATCAACTCGGGCCCCAGCGCCCTCGCCGGGTTCATCGCGGCGCCGGTGAGAGGGCCGCCCATCAGGATGCCCATCGTGACCGCGAAGCCGATCGCAAGCCCGGCGATCGACTTGAACGTCCCGCGCGGATCGGCCATCGTCGCGAAGAAGACCCACATGAGGAAGAACGTAAGGATCGCCTCGATCAAGAGCCCAGCCTCCGGCTGAATTCCCGGGTTCAGCACCGGCGAGCCGAGGTTCCCCTCGGCGTCGTCCGCGAAGATCCAGCGCAGCAGCGCCGCCGCTCCGATCGCGCCCGCGAACTGGGCGACCCAGTAGATAATGGCCAGGAGCGGGGCGAGCCGGCCGGTGACGAGGAAGCCGAGCGTGACCGCCGGGTTGAAGTGGCCTCCGGAGATGTGGGCGACGGCCGAGACCATGACCGCGATCACGAGCCCGCTGGCCAGAGCGACGCCGACGACTCCCGGTTCCACGGTCGGTCCCGCCGCGATCACCGCCCCGGCGCCGACGAAGATGAGGGCAAAGGTGCCGATGAACTCGGCCGCCCCGCGCCGGAAGGCATCCGTCAGCACGGCGAGGAGCGTATTCGGGCCATCGGACAGCGTGGCGCCGCTCGAGCTGACCGTCTGACGAAAAAGGCCGCAAATGCGGCCCTTTCTGGTCAGGCTGCGGGGCTAGGATTCGAACCTAGACTACTCGGTCCAGAGCCGAGCGTCCTACCATTAGACGACCCCGCAATGGGGCTCGGATTGTAGCGCTAGGTCGCGAGCCGCCTGTACAGCACGACGGGCGCGAACGCGTAGAACGCGATGAAGACGGTGTCGACCGCGAGCGTCGCCAGCCACGCCCCGATCACGTTCTCGAGCAGGAGGTAGCCGAC
>JBKPFE010000006.1:0-1721 GCA_046728705.1 Actinomycetota bacterium | reverse complement strand
ATCCGCGTCGTCGAGGGCGCGCTGATCGTGGTCTCCGGGGTGATGGGCGTCGAAGTGCAGACCAGCCGCGTCTGGGCGCGGGCCGAGGAGCTCGGCCTGGCGAGACTCTTCTTCGTCAACATGCTCGACCGCGAGCGCGCCGATTTCTTCCGCGTCCTGAACGGGATTCAGAGCGCGCTCTCACAACGCGCCGTCGCCATCCACCTGCCGATCGGCGTCGAGCACGAGCTGACCGGGATCGTCGATCTCCTCCACATGAAGGCGTACACGAGCCCCGAGGGCGGCAAGGAGGCCGCGCCCGGCGAGATTCCAGGCGAGATGGCCGAGCAGGTCGCGGAGTACCGCGAGAAGCTGCTCGACTCAGTCGTCGAGACGGACGAGGGCTTGATGGAGCGCTACCTCGACGGACAGGAGCTCTCGGACGAGGAGGTCGCGCACGCGCTCAAGGACGCCGTCACGCGCGGAGAGATCTTCCCGGTCGCCTGCGGCGTCGCGACAAAGAACCTCGGTACGACCGCAGTCCTCGACCTTCTCGTCGAGGGCGTTCCCTCACCGGCGAAGAAGGACTTCGACGTCCACATCGACGGCGCCGGCAGCGCAGCCTTCGTCTTCAAGACCGTCGCCGACCCGTTCGCCGGCCGCATCAACGTCTTCCGCGTGATCGAGGGCACGGTCGGCTCCGACTCGACGCTCGTGAACACACGCTCGCGAAACAAAGAGCGGGTCGGCCAGCTCCTCACGCTCCAGGGGAAGGAGCACGAGCAGGCGGACGAGTTCGGCTCCGGCGACATCGGCGCCGTCGCCAAGCTCAAGGACACCCTCACCGGCGATCTCCTCCTCGACGCCCAACGCGAGCTCGAGCAGCCGCCGAGGATCGCCTTCCCGGCACCGGTCATGAGCTTTGCGATCGCGCCTAAGGCGAAGGGGGACGAGGAGAAACTCGGGACGGCGCTCCGCCGGCTGTCGGAGGAGGATCCGACGCTGGTGATGCGGCGTGACCAGCAGACGGGTGAGCAGCTGCTCTCCGGTCTCTCGCAGATGCACGTCGAGGTCGCGGTTGAGCGGGTCAAGCGCCGCTTCGGCGTCGAGGTCGACCTCCGCCAGCCGCGAGTCCCGTACCTGGAGACGATCCGCCGCGAGGCGAGGGGCCACGGCCGCTACAAGAAGCAGACGGGCGGTCGCGGCCAGTTCGGCGACTGCCGGATCATTCTCGAGCCGATCGAGGGGCATACCGGCTACGAGTTCGTCGACAAGATCGTCGGCGGCGTGATCCCGCAGAGCTTCCGGCCGGCGGTCGACAAGGGGATCCAGGAGGCCATGGCGCACGGCGAGCTCGCCGGCGCCCCCGTGCAGGGGATCCGCGTGCAGCTCGTCGACGGCTCGTACCACAGCGTCGACTCGTCGGAGATGGCCTTCAAGATCGCCGGCTCGCTGGCGTTCAAGCAAGCCTACGAGCAGGCCGACCCGGTGTTGCTCGAGCCGATCATGGAGGTCGACGTCACCGTCCCGGACGACGCCGTCGGCTCGGTCAACGGCGACCTCAACTCACGGCGTGGCCGCCTGCACGGGATGGAGCCGGTTGGGGCCGGGATGACGATGATCAAGGCCGAGGTGCCGATGGCGGAGATGCTCACCTACTCGCAGTCGCTGACCTCGATGACGGGCGGCCGCGGCGACTACCACATGTCCTTCGCGCGCTACGAGGAAGTGCCGACGCACGT
>JBKPFE010000297.1:0-2671 GCA_046728705.1 Actinomycetota bacterium | reverse complement strand
AGGAACTCCTCGCGCTGCGCGTGCTCCATGATCCGGCGGGCCTCCTCGTTTGTCTCGATCGAGAGGCGCTGCTCGTACCAGCCGATCGCCTCCGCCTCCTCCTGAAGCGAGGCGATGACGCGGGCGAACGTGCGCGCGTCGTCGCTGAGCTCTTCGGGCGGCTCGTGATACTGATCCGTCGGCATCGGCGAACGATTACACGGCTAGCTTTCGCACGGCGGCGAACTCGCGCATTGCGGCTTCGTCGGCAAAGGTGACGACAGCGCCCTCGGCGCCGGCGTCGAGCATCGCATCGACCAGCTCCGGCGACGTGCGCGGGATCACGCGCAGCTGCGGGTGTTGCTCCTTCACGCGACGGACGTGGTCGGCATCCGAGCCCCGCGAGGGATGCCATACGTCGCCCAGCTCGAGCGCGCGCCGTATCGCTCGCTCCGAGCTGCCGCCGACCCAGAGCTCGAGCTGCGGCGAGGGGTGTGGCTCAGAGGTCGCATTCTCGAACGACCAGTACTGACCGTGGAAGTCGCGTTCACCCTTCCAGAGGGCGCGCATCACCTGGATCGCCTCGTCGGCACGTCGGCCACGGCCCTCGAACTCGACGCCCATGAACTGGAACTCGTCTTTGTGCCAACCCATCCCAACACCGAGCGTGAAGCGACCGCCGCAGAGCTCCTGCAGAGTCGCAACCTCCTTCGCCAGGCGCATGGGCTGGTGCAACGGCACGAGCACGATCGAGGTGCCGAGCCCGATTCGCTCCGTCATGCCGGCGATCCAGCCGAGCGTGACGAGCGGGTCGTAAACGCGGCCGTACGGCTCGACCGCCTCGGGCCCGACGATGATGTGCTCGGTCGCCCAGACCGAATCGAAGCCGAGCTCCTCTGCCGCCTCGGTGACGCGACGGATCCCGTCGGGGCTCGAGTCCGTGCCGTAATTGGGCAGGATCACACCGAAGTGCACGACGCGAGAGTAAAGGCGGCCCGGGTGGCGAGGCTGGCGACAACGGATCCGGACGGCCGGCCACACCTCGTCCCGATCGTTTTCGCGGTCGAGGGCGACACGCTCTACACGGCCGTCGATCGCAAGCCGAAGCGGTCGACGAAGCTGCGACGGATCGAGAACGCGCGCGCCCGTCCGGACGTCACGGTCCTCATCGACCACTACGAGGATGACTGGGGCCGCCTCTGGTGGGTCCGCCTCCGCGGTCGCGCCCGCGTGCTCGACGAAGGGGACGAGCGGGAGCGCGCTGTCGGGCTGCTGTCAGAGAAGTACCCGCAGTACCGCAGCGAACCGCCCGACGGTCCCGTGCTCGCCGTGGACGTGACCGAAGTCCGCGAGTGGTCGGCCTGACCGGGCGTCACTCGATCGCTTCGAGGATCTCCCACTGCTCGGGAACGCCTTTCAGAGTGTGGCTGCCGCGGTCGACGAACGTGAGGCCCGAGCCCGTGACGAGGTCCCTCACCGTCCGTGAGACGAGCACTTCGCCCGTCCCGGCCTGCTCGAGCACACGTTTGGCGATGTGAACGCCGATGCCGGCGATGCTCTCGCGCCGGCGCTCAACCTCTCCGCTGTGGAGACCGGCACGGATGTCCAGGTCGAGCGTGCGCAGGCGATCGCGGAGGGCGAACGCGCAGCGAACGGCACGCGCCGGGCCGTCGAAGGTCGCGAGCAGCCCGTCGCCTGCGAAGTCAGAGATCGCTCCACCGAAACGCACGACCTCCGTTCGCGCCAGCTCGTCATGCCGCTCGAGTAGCTCACGCCACCGCGAATCACCCAACTCGACCGCCCGCCGGGTTGAGTCGACGACGTCGGTGAACAGGACTGTGGCGAGGACTCTGTCGGTAGCGTGGGCGCGCCGGGAGCCCGTGAGGAACTCCTCCACCTCGTCGAGGACGACGTCGATGTCGCCGACCGCGAGCCCGTAGTCGGCCCCGGGGACGGCGACAAACTTCGCGCCCTTGATGTGCTCCGCGACATATCGCCCCTGGTCAATCGTGACGATCGGGTTGTCCTGCCGGTGCACGACGAGCGTCGGCACCCTGATCGTCGGCAGTACGTCCCGAACGTCGAGGTCGAAGAGCATGCGCATGACGGCAGCAGCCGTTGCCGGGCTTGCGGCGAGACGGAAGAAGCGCCCCCATGCCTCCGCCGCAGCGGAATCGCCGGCGAGACTTGGATTGATTGCATTGATGATGTCGTCGCTGCGGCCCCAAGTTTGCTCGGTCATCGAGATGAGGCGTTCCTTCATTTCGGGCGGTGCGCCGATCTCGTATCCCGGCGCCGCCGAGATACGTGCGGTCGCGTTCACCAGGACGAGTGCGTCCGTCCGCTCCGGATACGTTGCGGCGAACAGCTCCGCCATCGGCGCGGCTTCGGCAACGCCCATGATCGCGGCTCGCTCCAAACCGACTGCGTCCATCACCGCGGACACGTCGTCCATCCAGTCTTCGAGCGGGGGTAGCTCCGTCGACGGGATCGGATCGGAGAGGCCCATCCCGTACTTGTCGAACGAGATCAGCCGGCTGAACGACGAGAGGCGGGCAAGATAGTGCGCGTAACCGGGTAAATCCCACCGGGCCTCGACGTGGCTGAACCACGTGGAGACGAGCATGAGGTCGAGCGGCTGATCCTCCCCGATGACCTGGTAGGCGATATGCGCGTCGCCCTTCTTCGCGTA
>JBKPFE010000335.1:0-1373 GCA_046728705.1 Actinomycetota bacterium | reverse complement strand
TGGACGTGCTTCAGGTTCTCGGCCGCGTTGCGCATCACCTCCACGCCGGTCTCGCGCGAGCCCGTGAGCGTGATCACGGGGACGTGGGGGTGGCGCACGAGCCGGTCGCCGACCGCACCACCCCCGCCGTGGACGATGTTCACGACGCCGCTCGGGATGCCGGCCTCGGCGAGCAGCTCGACGAAGCGCTCGGCCAGCGCGGGCGTGTCCGTCGCTGGCTTGAGCACGACGGTGTTGCCGCAAACGAGCGCGGGGATGAGCTTCCACGACGGGATCGCGATCGGGAAGTTCCAGGGCGTGATTACGCCGACGACGCCGATCGGCATCCGCACGCTCATCTGGAACTTGTCCTTGAGCTCCGAGGGCGTGGTCTGGCCGAACAGGCGTCGTCCTTCGCCGCCCATGTAGAAGCTCATGTCGATCGCCTCCTGGACGTCGCCGCGCGCCTCCGGGAGCACCTTCCCCATCTCGTGCGCCATCAGCTGCGCGAGCTCCTCCTTCTCGTCGATCAGCAGCTGGCCGAAGCGAAAGAGGATCTCGCCGCGCTTCGGCGCCGGCACCAACCGCCATTCCTCGAAGGCCGTCGTCGCGGCCGTGACGGCGCGGTTCACGTCGTCTTCCCCCGAGAGCGGGAAGGTGCCGATCGCCTCGCCGTTGGCAGGGCTCGTCGACTCGAAGGTCTCGCCCGACGCGGCATCGACCCACTCGCCGGCGATGTAGTTCCGGTACGTCTTGGTGCCGAGGAGCGCCATCGCGGCGCTGATGTTAGCCGCGCACTCGAAACCGCCGGATCGAGCCGCTAGTTCCTCACGACGACCCCAGCTGACGGGCGCCCGCCGCGCTGCGTGATTCGCCGCCAGCGCGCGGCGCTGCGCCCGTCAGGCCGGAGCTCGACGGCAGCCACGGTCCCAGTACCGGCCGCCCGATGCCGCTGACGCGATGATCGCGAAACAGCCGACCACACCCGTAGCTACGAGTGCGGTGACGAGTTGGTTTGACTACTGCGTCGGAAGAAACGTGCCCGGAGCGCGCTGCCGCCGCCGGTCGCGGGTCTGGCGCTTCCCGCCCGCCTTCTTCCCGCGGCGCCGATCCGGCCCGGTGCGCCGGTCGACGATCACCGTCACGTTCGGATTGTCCTCGTAGTACTCCGCGTACTTGTCGAACAGCTCGCCCTCGAGCTCACGCGGGATGACGCAGTAGATCACCTAGATGCGCGCGATGTCCGGGACGACGCGGCCCTCGGTGTCCACGCGGGCATTCCAGTTCTGGAACAGCCCGTTGAGCTCGCCGAGCTCGTGCCCCCGGGCCTCGAGCCGAACCGGCTGCGCCGACTCGGCCGACACGCGGTACTGGTACCAGGTGATGTCCCAGGC
>JBKPFE010000117.1:0-2463 GCA_046728705.1 Actinomycetota bacterium | reverse complement strand
CCCGACCGCGGCCTCTTCGGCGTCCACCTCGTCGACGGCGGTGGCCGCGTCGGGGAGCTGGACGAGGAGATGGTCTACGAGGCCCGCGCGGGCCAGACGTTCATGCTCGGCGCCTCGACCTGGCGGATCGAGGAGATCACGCGCGACCGCGTGCTTGTCTCCCCGGCGCCGGGCGTCCCCGGGGCGATCCCGTTCTGGAAAGGCGAGGGGCCCGGCCGGCCGTACGAGCTCGGCAAGGCGATCGGCAAGGCGTCACGTGAACTGGCCGCGCTGAGCGACGAGAAGGCGCTCGAGCGGCTGGCGACTGACTACTTCCTGGACGAGCTGGCGGCCCGCAACCTGCTCACCTTCCTCCGCGAGCAGGAGGCTGCCACCGGGGCGGTTCCGTCGGATCGGACGATCGTGGTCGAGCGGTTCCGGGACGAGATCGGCGACTGGCGCGTCTGCGTGCTGACGCCGTTCGGCGCCCGGGTGCATGCGCCGTGGGCCTTGGCCGTCTCGGCGCGGCTCCTGGAGTCAAGTGGAATCAACGCTTCGGTGCTGTGGTCGGACGACGGGATCGCGCTTCACTTCCCGGACTCCGACGCGCCGCCGCCGACCGAGCAGCTCGTGCTCGACCCGGACGAGCTTGACGAGCTCGTGATGGGCGAGCTTGCTGGGACGGCGCTGTTCGGGGCGAGATTCCGGGAGAACGCGGCCCGCGCGCTGCTGATCCCACGCCGCCGCCCGGGTGAGCGCACGCCGCTCTGGCAGCAGCGCCTGAAGGCGCAGAGCCTGCTCCAGGTTGCCCGGAAGTTCGGGTCGTTCCCGGTCATGCTCGAGACCTTCCGGGAATGCCTCCAGGACGTTTTCGATCTGCCGGCGCTCAAGCGGCTGCTCCAGGGGCTGAAGACCCGCCAGATCGACCTGGTCGACGTCGAATCGGCGTCGGCGTCGCCCTACTCGGCCTCGCTGCTCTTCGACTACATCGCCACGTACATGTACGAGGACGACACGCCTCCCGCCGAGCGGCGGGCGCAGGCGCTGTCGCTCGACCGCGATCTGCTCCGCGAGCTGCTCGGCCAGGAGGAGCTCCGCGATCTGCTCGACGCCGGGGCGCTCGAGCAGGTGGAGCAGAGCCTGAGCGGCGATCCTCGGAATCCCGACGAGCTGCACGACGTCCTGCTCCGGCGGGGCGATCTGCGCCCGGGCGAGTTCGACGAGGCGTTCGGAGCGGTGCTCGAGGCGGAGCGGCGGGCGATTCGCGTGCGCGTGGTGGGGGAGGAGCGCCTGATCGCCGCCGAGGACGCCGGCCGCTACCGGGACGCCCTCGGCGCGATGCCTCCGAGCGGCCTTCCCGACAGTTTTTTGACGGGGTCAGACCCCTCGACGTCTCTGCAACAACTCATCCACAGGTGGGCGAGGGGCCGCGGCCCGTTCACGACCGCCGAGGCGACTGCGCGCTTCGGTCGCGACGTCGAGGCCCACCTGGTCGAGCTCGAGCGGGAGGAGAAGCTCGTCCGCGGGGAGCTACGGCCGGGCGGGACTGAGCGCGAGTGGTGCGATCCGGACGTTCTGCGCCGGATCCGCCGTGCCTCCCTGGCGGCGCTCCGTCGGGAGGTCGAGCCCGTCGAGCAGGTCGCGCTCGCACGCTTCCTGCCCGGCTGGCACGGGATCGACCGGCGGGCGACGTTGAGAGAAGCACTCGTTCCGCTCCAGGCGCTGCCGCTGCCCGTGTCGCTGTGGGAGTCGGAGGTGCTGCCAAGGCGGATCCCGAACTACGCGCCCGCGCAGCTCGACCAGTTGTGTGCTTCCGGCGAGCTCGTCTGGGTCGGTGCCGGGCTCGACCGAGTCGCGGTGTTCTTCCGCGAGGACGCGGGAGTACTCGGCCGGCCCGACGGCGCCGAGCGGCCAGAGGGCGAGATCCACGATCGCATCCGCGAGACGCTGGGCCGCAGCGCGCAGTTCTGGTTCGACCTCGTCGACGAGATCGGCATCGATCCGGCCGAGCTGCTGCCTGCCCTCTGGGATCTCGTCTGGGCCGGCGAGGTCACGAACGACGCCTGGACGCCGCTACGGGCGGGTCGGCGCTACGGCGCCCCTCGTCCGGAACGACGTCCGCGGCGCTTCTCCCGCCGGCGCGCGACGGCGATCACCGCGACGCAGGGACGGTGGTCCCTGACCGACCGGCTCTTCATCGGTGAGCGCGACCGGCGCGCGCTTGCCGAGCTGTTGCTGGAGCGACAGGGGATCGTCACCCGTGACGGCGTGCGCGCGGAGGGGATCACCGGCGGCTACAGCGCCGTCTACGGCGAGCTCAAGGCGCTCGAGACACTCGGCCTCGCCCGGCGCGGCTATTTCGTCGAAGGGCTCGGCGGCGCGCAGTTCGCCCTCGGCGGCGCGGTCGAGCGCATCCGCGAGCTGAGGCCGAAAGAGGGCGATCCGGCCGACGCGCTCGTGCTCGCCGCCGCCGACCCCGCCCAG
>JBKPFE010000161.1:0-4186 GCA_046728705.1 Actinomycetota bacterium | reverse complement strand
GCGGCGCCCTCATCACCGCCGACTTCGCGCTCGAGGAAGGGCGTGAGGTCTTCGCGGTGCCGGGCGAGATCACCGCGGCCCTCTCGGTCGGAACGAATGCGCTCCTGAAGCTGGGGGCGACGCCGCTGACCTCCGCCCAAGACGTGCTCGACGCCCTGGGCATCGAACGGGCCGAGGCGAGTGAAAGCGTCGACGTGTCGCCGGCCGCCGCGCAAGTCCTCGAGCTCGTACGCGAGGCACCCTGCGGAGCCGACGAGCTCACCGCGCGCGGGGTGCTTGACGCCGGCGCTATCAGCGTCGCGCTGACGGAGCTCGAGCTCGCCGGTCTCGTCGCCGCGGCCGACGGGGTCTACCGGCCAGCGAAATGACGATTGGTCTAGCTCTGTTGCTCCGCCTCAGGAGCGCTCTCGTCGGTCTGCCAGAGCGAGAATGAATTGCCCTCGGTGTCCTCGACGCGGGCATACCAGCCCATGCCGGGAACCGGAGCCTTGTCCTCGGCTTTTCCTCCGAGCTCCTGGACCTTCGCCCGGGTAGCGTCGATATCGTCGACGCCGAAGTACGTGATCAGCCCTTTCTCGCCCTCCTGCCGCGGATAGAGGCCGCCGCCGGACTGATCGTCGTTCTGGAACATGTGGTACTCGACCGGCCCGTCGTACGTCTTGAACTCGACGTCGAAGAGCGAGCTCCAGAACTCCTTCGCGCGGCTCGTGTCGTCAGCGGGTATCTCGAAATGGACGATCTTGGACATCCCAACGTCCTCCTTTGCCTCTAGCCGATATCGATTTCCTGGACACTCGAGAAGCTACCCTCGCCGATGCCCGCGCGGTAGCGGTTCACGACCTCGATACCGACTGCCAGATCCTGAATCGCAAGCCCGGTCGAGTCGAAGACCGTGATCTCGCCGGTCGACGCTCGCCCGGCGGCGTTCCCGGCGAGCACGTCGCCGAGCTGTGTCACGTCGTCCCGGCCCACCACGCCGGCCTCGACGGCATGCACGAGATCGCCGTTGTGGCTCGCCTGTTCCCAGTCGTCGCAAAAGACCCGCACACGGCCCAGTTCCTCGACCGAGATCTCCGCCTTGCCCGGGCCGTCGGCGCCCATCAGGCTCGCGTGTTGTCCCGGTAGCAGGCTCCCCTCCGGAAACACCACCTCGTGGCCCGGCGTCACGGTCACGACGAGATCGGCGGCCAGCGCGGCGTCTCGGCTCTCCGCGATCTCGGCGCCCAACTCGACCGCGACAGTCTCCGCCCGGTCGAGATCGACGTCCCAGGTCGACACCGGCCGCCCTCGAGCCAGGAACGTCCGCGCTGTCGCACGACCGTTCACGCCGGCGCCGATCACCGCCGCGCTCTCGGCGTCCTCGCGGCCGAGCGTCTCCGCGGCCAGCACAGCCGCCGCACCGGTTCTCAGCGCCGTCACCGCCCCGGCGTCGAGGACGGCAACGGGCATGCCGTTCGAAGCATCGGAGACCAGGACGACCCCGGTCACCGTCGGCAGCCCGAGCTCCGGATTCCCAGTGAAAGACGTCACCCACTTGAGCAGTGCAAAGCCGCCGCCCAGCGCCGGCATCGCCCGAAAGTCTCCGGCTGGATAGGCCGGGACGTACACCTTCGACGGCATCGACCACTCGCCCCGGGCGTACGCGATGAATGCGTCGCGCACGACCTCGACCGCTCGCTCCGGCGAGACCGCAGCCTCGACGTCGTGGGCCGCGAAGACCGGAACGGAGCTCAAACGGCCTTGACCGACCCGATCAGCTTCTCGAGCGCCACCTTCGCGTCGTCGAAGAGCATCACCGTCTTCGGGTCGTAGAAGAGCGGATTGTCGACACCGGCGAACCCGGGCGAGAGGCTGCGCTTGATCACGACGACGTTATGAGCCTTGTCGACGTCGAGGATCGGCATGCCGTAGATCGGATTTCCGGGCTGATTGCGAGCCGCAGGATTCACCACGTCGTTGGCACCCACGACCACGACGACGTCGGTCTGTGGGAACTCCGGGTTGATCTGCTCCATCGCGAAGAGCTCGTCGTAGGGGACATTCGCCTCGGCCAGGAGCACGTTCATGTGCCCCGGCATCCGGCCGGCGACCGGATGGATCGCGTAGCGAACGTCCACACCCTTCTCCTCGAGGAGCTCGCCGAGGTTGCGGACGTCGTGCTGTGCCTGCGCCACCGCGAGTCCGTAGCCGGGGACGAAGATCACTCGGCGCGCGTACGTGAGCATGTACGCGATGTCATCCGGCGAGGCGGTGCGGACATTGCCGTCGCCGCCGCCCGCCGCAGTCGCAGCCGCCGCGGCGGCCGGAGCCGCCCCGAAGGCGCCGAAGAGGGTCTGCCGGAGCGGGCGACCCATCGCCTGGCCCATCTTCAGCGTCAGCAGCGTTCCGGAAGCCCCGACGAGCGTTCCGCCGATGATCAGCGCCGTGTTGTCGAGCACGAACCCGGTCGAGGCCGCTGCCAGCCCTGTGAACGCGTTGAGCAGCGCGATCACGACCGGCATGTCCGCGCCCCCGATCGGGAGGACGAACAGCAGGCCGAGGACCAGCGCGGCCGCCATCAGCAGTACCAGCCAGACTCCTGACTCGGTGGTCGCCGTCAAGGCAATCAACGCGACCAACGCCAGCGCGACTACGGCGTTGATCGCGTTCTGGGCCGGGAAGACGATCGGCCGGCCCGGAACGAGGTCCTGCAGCTTGCCGAACGCGACCAGGCTCCCCCAGAAGCTGACGGAGCCGACGAGCGTCGAGAAGAGGATCCCGACGAGGTGCTCGGTGTCGAGGTGGCCGCCGAGGGGTGCGAGGCGGTGGAACTCGGCCGCTGCGATCAGCGCCGCTGCGCCCCCGCCGACGCCGTTGAAGAGCGCCACCATTTGTGGGATCGCAGTCATGCGCACCATCCGCGCCGAGGCCACTCCGACGACCGACCCCACCGCGATCCCGGCCAGCATTAGCCAGTAGGTGTCGATCTCCTCGATCGCGAAAGTGAAGCCGACCGCAATCGCCATGCCGGCCGCGGCGATCAGATTCCCCGACCGAGCCGTTCGCGGATGGGACAGCCGCTTGATCCCGATGATCAGGCAGATCGCGGCGACCAAATACGCGAGGTCGATCCAGGTACGGCTCATGAAGAGTGCTCGTCCTCGTCCGGGCGGCGCTGCTTGAACATCTCCAGCATCCGGTCGGTCACGAGGAAACCGCCGACGATGTTGATCGTCCCGAAGACGACGGCGACGAACGCTAGTACTTGCTCGAGCGTCGAGTCCGCGGTGCCGGCGATGAGCATCGCCCCGATCAGGACGATCCCGTGGATCGCGTTCGTGCCGGACATCAGCGGCGTGTGCAGCATGGCCGGCACCTTCGAAATCAGCTCGAGGCCGAGGAAGACGGCAAGTGCAAACACCGTCAGCTCCAAGACCAGCTGGACGTTCACGTCGCGACCGCCTCGCGCGTGACGCAAGCGCCGGCCGTAATCTCGTCCTCCCAGTCGAGCGTGAGCTCGCCGTCCGGCGCGAGATGCACCAGCAGCGCCTGGACGTTGCGCGCGTACAGCTGGCTCGCGTGCACCGGCACCGTGCTCGGCAGATTCGTCAGCCCGACGATCGTCACGCCGGCGCGGACGACCTCCTCGCCGGGCGCCGTCAACTCGGCGTTTCCGCCGGACTCGGCGGCAAGGTCGACGATGACCGATCCGGCGCGCATCGCCTCGATCGCCGAGGCGGGAATCAGCTTCGGCGCCGGCCTTCCAGGGACGAGCGCGGTCGTGATCACGACGTCGAACTCGGGAATGCGGCGCTCGAGCTCTTCCTGCTGGCGCCGCAGCTCCTCGTCGGTAAGTTCACTCGCGTAGCCGCCCGCCGTCTCCTCGCCGACGACGCCGAGGTCGAGGAACGTCGCACCGAGGCTCTCGACTTGCTCTCGCACGACTGGGCGCACGTCGTAGCCCGAGACGATGGCCCCGAGCCGACGTGCGGTCGCGATCGCTTGCAGACCCGCGACACCCGCTCCGAGCACGAGCACGTTGGCAGGGCGAACGGTTCCCGCCGCGGTCATCAGCATCGGGAAGAACTTCGGCAGCCGCTCGGCGGCAAGCAGGGCCGCCTTGTAGCCCGACACCGTCGCCTGCGACGACAGTGCGTCCATCGGCTGCGCCCGTGTGATGCGAGGGACCGACTCGAGCGCGAAAGCG
>JBKPFE010000328.1:0-3001 GCA_046728705.1 Actinomycetota bacterium | reverse complement strand
GGCCTTCGGCGACTACGAAGGCGGCGAGCTCACGCGCGAGTCTAGGCTCGTCGTCCGTGCCCTTAAGCCGGCCTAGCTATTCGGCCGGCTCGTTCGGATCCTCTTCGGCCGCGAGCTGAAGCGACCCCTGCTTCGCCTCCTCGAAATGCCGCTGCTGGATCGGAGTCGCCCACTGGATGACGCCTTGCAGCTCGGCGTTGCCGGCCTGCTCGTTCATCGCGCCGAGCACTTCCCAGTGGCCAACCTCCCCGGCCTCGGCCATGGTCAGGAACTCGAAGCCGTCGAGCCCATCGGCGCCGGCGCCGAGATAGGTCTGCATCATCTCGGTCGCTTCTTGCTTCGTCTCTCGCGCCTTGTCGAGGATCGCGGTCTTTTTCCCGTCGAAGTTCTCGACCACTGACGTCGTCCTTTTCTCGGTCTCCTTCGCCTCCTCGCGCATGCGCGCGAGTGTCTGCTTGAGCTCCTCGTCCGCGACGAGCTTCTCGATCTTTTCGGTTGCGCCCTGCGCGGCCTGCGCGAGGCCGATCACCTCAGCGACTTTCGTCTCCAGATTCGTCAGCTCCGCCATCCTCAACCCCTCCTCGGTCGTTTACGTGCGAAGCTGAATGCCCCGTACTCAGCCAGACGAAACCAGCCGGCGGAGCTGCTCCGCGTACCGAGGCGCGGAGGGCTCGTCCTCGTGGCGGAAATAGCAGTAGACGTCGACGCCGTCCTGGAGCAGCGGGCGGATCCGGTCGGCCCAGGCGCGGAGCTCGTCGTCGTCGTACGGCGGCTCTCGGAGTCGGAGGTAGCGGAACGGCGCCGCCGCGTCGAGATCGTTCACGCGCACGGCGTTGTCGGGCAGCGCAGTCCTGGCGCCGGCCCACGAGTCGTGGCGGAAGTCGAACGCGATCCGCAGCTCGGGGGCGATCGAGCCGAGCAGCAGCTGCAGGAAACCTTCGTCCCGAGCGGAGCCGACGAGGACCCGGATCGGGCCTAGCCGGTCGCCCAGCAGTCGGGCCCGCTCTTCGAACGTGCCGACTTCGCTCAGCCGGAAGGCGTTCAGCTTCGGAGCGAAACGAAAGCCGGGCGGCGTCGCTGCCGCCCACCGCTCGAACTGCTGCTCGGCCGGGAGTCGGTACCCGGTCGTGTTCAGCTCCACGCTCGGCAGGCGCTCGGCGTAGTAGGCGAGGAACTCCGCCGGCTTCGCTTCGGGTGGATAGAAGCCCGGCTTCCACGACGGGTACGACCAGCCGGAAGTGCCGACATATAGCCCCGTTACACTCGCTGAGATGTCCGTCACGCCCGAAGTCATAGCCCAGGGGTCGATCCCGGTCCTCGACCACGGCTTCGTCCGTCTGGACGAAGCGATGGCCGACGATCTCTCCGTCGTCAACGGTGCCCGGGTCAGCTTCGCCAGGCACAAGACGGAAATGGACGACTCCGACGCCGGCCTGATCAGGTTCCTGCTGCGTGAGAAGCACGCCTCACCTTTCGAGCATGCGGTCTTCCGCTTTCACATCCGCTGTCCGATCTTCGTCGCGCGCGAATGGTTTCGCCACCGCTGGTCTTCTTTCAACGAGTTCAGCATGAGATATGCGAAGGCGACCGACGACTTCTACATTCCGGCGCCCGAGGATGTCCGCAGCCAGGTCGGCAAGCCGGGGGCGTACTCGTTCGAGCCGGTGTCGGACGAGGTGGCGGAGACAACCCGCGAGGAGCTGCGACAGGTCTACGAGGCCGCGTACGCTGCCTACGAGAAGCTGGTCGAGCTCGGCGTCGCCCGCGAGCTGGCGCGAGCGGCGCTTCCGGTCGGCGCCTACACCGAGTTCTACTGGACGGTCAACGCGCGGTCGCTGATGAACTTCCTCGCGCTGCGCAATGCCGAGGCGGCGCAGCGTGAGATCCGCCGCTACGCGGAGGCGTGTGAGCGGTTCCTGGCCGAGCGGATGCCGGTCACCTACGAGGCGTTCGTCGCCGCCGGCCGCACCGCGCCCTAGAGATGGTTGACGCCACGATCTCGCGCGTCCGGCTGCGCGATCTGACGCGTCTGGGCCGCTCCCGCCCCGGTCACGGCCCGCACGCGGGCCGCCGCCCGGCGCGTGCGCTTCGCGCCGCCGAGTCGTCACCGAGGCCCTCCGGGCATCGGCAACGCCTCGCCGCCGCGCCCCAGAGCGGCCAGCTCGCGCCCCGAACCTGCGAGCTCATGGCATCACCCATCTAGATCCGGTCGCTCCAGAGCACGCGGGTTTCGCCTCGCGTCTGGGCGTCCCAGAGCATGACGGCCCAGCCGTCGAATCGCTGCAGGTCGTAGGCCGCGATCATGCGCACGGTCGTCCGGTTGCCGGAGACGTTGAAGGTTCCGCAGGTGACGATCGGCTTGCCCCTCTTCGTCAGCGCGAGGGTGTAGTAGTCGCCGTCCGAGAGGTGGTCGAGCCCCCACACGGTCACCACCATCGGCAAGTTCCCCCTCGCGTCCCGAACACCGATGCCGATCGCGCCGTCCGTGTCACCCGCTCCTTCGAGCTGAACCGTCCGTGCGATCTTGATCCCGGCCGCGGGCCCCTCATTCGAACCGGGCGAGCCGGCGAGGAGTCCGATGAGAAACGCCCCGAAGACGGCGGCGCCGATGAGGACCAACCGGGGACTGAGGCGACGCCGCGGGAACAACACGTGCCCCCGTGGCGGCGGTGGCTTCAGGAGCGTCGAAGACAGTTCCGGCGGGGGCTCCGTGGCGACCAGCAGATCATGGACCCGCCTCAGGCGAGCCCGCTCCTCGGCGTCCTCGACGCCGTCCACCAGCTCCTCGAACTCAGGTCGCCGGCTCACAGCCGAATCTCCCGGGGTCCAGAGCGATGTCTCACAACACGTCCTCCAGCATCTCGGCGAGCCGCGCGAGCCCGGTGCGAGTCCTGGTCTTGACCGTCCCCAGCGGGACGCCCAGCAGGTCGGCGATCTCGGACTGAGAGCGACCGCCCCAGTAGGCGAGCTCGATCACCATGCGCTCGTTCTCCGGGAGCTC
>JBKPFE010000190.1:0-5029 GCA_046728705.1 Actinomycetota bacterium | reverse complement strand
GAGGAGATCCCGCGCCAGCTGTTCGACGTCCCCGTGCAGGCGGCGATCGGGTCGCGCGTGATCGCGCGGGAGACGATCAAGGCGAAGCGCAAGGATGTGCTTGCCAAGTGCTACGGCGGCGACATCACGCGGAAACGAAAGCTGCTCGAACGCCAGAAGGCCGGCAAGCGGCGGATGAAGCAGGTCGGCGCCGTCGAGGTACCGCAGGAGGCTTTCTTGGCCGTGCTCAACCTGGACGGGTCGAAGTGAGCGGCGTCGTACGCCACCTCTACGTCCACCTTCCGTTCTGTGGGCACCGATGCGGGTACTGCGACTTCGTCACTGTGGTCGGACGCCGCGGCGAGCACGCACGCTACGTGGCCGCGCTCCTCGCGGAGTTGGAGCTCGAGCGCGCGGCCCTCGCGCCTCACCTGGAGACCGTCTTCCTCGGCGGCGGGACGCCGACCTTCACCGAGCCGGAGGCGCTCCGTCGGGTGCTCCGCCGCGTGCCGGCCGCGGAGGAAGTGACGGTCGAGGCCAATCCGGAAACGGTGACCCCGCGCCTTGCCGTGCTGCTGCGGGAGGAGGGCGTGACGCGCGTCTCGCTCGGCGCGCAAAGCTTCCAGCCGGAGCTACTCGAGGTGCTCGAGCGGCACGCGCAACCGGCTGACGTCCGGCGCGCGTTCTACGATCTTCGTGATGCCGGTTTTGACAACATCTCGCTCGATCTCATCTACGGGATCCCCGGCCAGAGCCCCTCCGCCGTCGCCGCCGACATCGACGAGGCGCTGGCCCTGAGACCCGAGCACCTGTCTTGCTATGAGCTCGAGGCCAAGCCGGGTACCCGGTTCACGCACGCGCACGGAGAGGAGCTCGCTCGCCAGACGGAGGCGATGGAGACCTACTTCGAGGAGGTCGTCGGCCGGCTGACGACCGCCGGCTACCGGTGGTACGAGACGGCGAACTTCTGCCGGGGGGCGGAGGCCGACGGTGGTCGCGATCTCCGCTCGCGCCACAACCTCGCCTACTGGCTGGGGCGGGACTACCTGGGCATCGGGATCGGGGCGGTCTCGACGGTCGCCGGACGGCGTTGGCGGAACACGCCGCGGCTCCCGGCGTACCTCGAGGCGCTCGAGCGTGGGTCGCCGCCCGCGCGCGAGGTCGAGGAGTTGGGCGCGGACGTCCGCAGGCGCGAGCGTGTGATGCTCGGCCTCCGGCTGGACGAGCCGCTGCCGCTCGAGCCTACGGACGGCGTGGTCGATCGAGGCGCGCTCAGGCGGCTCGAGCGTCTCGGCCTGGTCGCTCACCCGACAGGCGAGGACGGCGTCGAAGCGCTGGCGCTCACCCGCCGCGGCCGCTTGCTCGGTGGAGGCGTGACGGCGGAGCTACTCGCCTAGAGTAAAATCCCTGCAAATGGCCACTGTGGAGCTCACCGACCGCCAGCGCGAGATCCTTCGGCGCCTCGTCGAGGAACACATCGCCACTGGTCAGCCGGTCGGGTCCAAGTACCTCGTCGAGCGTGCCGGCCTGAGCGTGTCGCCGTCGACGGTGCGTAACGAGCTCGCCGAGCTCGAGCGGCTCGGGCTGCTCACGCATCCGTACACCTCGGCCGGTCGTGTCCCCACCGAGGAGGGATATCGGCTGTTCGCGCAAGGGCTCCTCGACCGGCTCGAGCCGCGGCCCGGGACGCTCGAGATCGACCTGAGCCGCGCGGGCACCGAGGTCGAGTCGGCGCTGCAGGCGACCACGGAGGCGCTCTCGCAACTCACGCGACTGCTCGCTTTGGTGTCGGCGCCTTTGCCGGAAGCGGCGACGGTTCGCCACGTCGAGATCCTCGCGCTGCAGCCGCAGCTCGTCGTCGCCGTCGTGATCACGTCGACCGGCGGCGTGACGAAGCGGATGTTCGCGTTGGGCGCGCCGATCGACACCGGCCTCGTCAGCTGGGCCGCCGAGTACCTGAACGAGCGGACGGTTGGACTACCGCTGGGCTCGCACGGGCTTCGCCAGGCCTTTGCCGAAGGCGGGCTCTCCGACCGCGAGCGGGCATTCCTGGAGCTGCTTCGTCCCGCCTTCACCGACGCGGCGGGCTCGGAGGAGCGGCGACTGTTCGTCGGCGGCGCGGCCAACCTCCTCGGCGAGGCGCGCAGCGAAGACCTGCCGGCCTACCGTCCCCTGCTGGAGGTTCTGGAGCAGCGCGCGGCCTTGCTCGCGCTGCTCGGCGAGGCGCTGGGCAGGGAAGGCCCGTTCGTCCGCCTCGGCGTCGAGCTCGCGCACCCCGGGCTCCGGCACGCCTCGCTGGTGGGCGCCGCCTACGGGCTCCACCACCGTCGCCTCGGAGCGGTCAGCCTGCTCGGCCCGCAGCGCATGGACTACGAGATGGCAATCCGATCGGTGCGGGCGGCAGCCCGTGAACTGTCGGTTTTCGTCGAAGAGATCTACGCCGAAAACTAAGCCGAGCGGCGCGGGGTCACGGCTACCCTGGTGGCGGAAATGGCGACCGCAGAGCGCGACTACTACGAGGTGCTCGGCGTCCGTCGCGACGCCGGCCAAGCGGAGATCAAGAAGGCTTTCCGCCGGCTGGCGCGCGACCTGCATCCCGATGTCTCGGAAGCGCCCGACGCGGAGGAGCGCTTCAAGGAGGCCGTCGAGGCCTACGAGGTGCTCTCGAAGAACGAGACGCGTGAGCTGTACGACCGCTTCGGCCACGCCGGCCTGCGCAGCGGCGGCTTCCGCCCGACGACCTTCGACTTCGGCAGCCTCGCCGACATCGTCTCCGCCTTCGTCGGCGACGACCTGCACTCGGCGTCGATGCGGACGCGCGCCCGGGGCGCGGACATCGCCGCCGACGTCGAGATCGAGCTCGTGGAGGCGGCGTCGGGCACCAAGCGGGAGGTCCCGTTCCGCGTCGCGGTCGCGTGCGGACGCTGTGAGGCAACGGGTGTCGAGCCGGGCACGGAGGTGACGACGTGCCCAACCTGCCAGGGACTCGGGCGCCTGCAGCAGGTCGCGCGGAGTGCGTTCGGCGAGTTCGTCCGCACTCAGACGTGCCCGGCGTGTGGCGGCGCCGGGCGGGTGATCGAGCATCCCTGCCGGGATTGCGAGGGCAGCGGCCACGTGCTCGAGGAGCGGAAGCCGGAGGTCGAGATCCCGCCGGGGATCCACGACGGCCAGCGGATTCGCCTCTCCGGGGAGGGTCATTCCGGCGTGCTCGGCGGCCGGGCCGGCGACGTCTACGTGCGTGTGCGCGTGCGGCCGGACGAGCGCTTCGTGCGTGAGGGCGACGACATCTTCTCGACCGTCGGCCTGACGATGACGCAGGCGGCGCTGGGAGCTCGCGTGGCGGTGCCGACGCTCGACGGCGAGACGGAGCTGGAATTTTCTCCCGGTACCCAGCCCGGCGAGGTGGTCGTCCTGCGTGGACGCGGCATGCCCGTGCTCCAGGGATTCGGCCGCGGCGACCAGCGCGTACTGGTCAACGTGGCCGTCCCACGGCAGCTGAGCGACGAACAGCGTGACCTGCTCGAGCAGTTCGATCGTTCGGCCGGCGAGGAGACTTACCGCCCCGATGAGGGGTTCTTCGACAAGCTGAGGAGCGCGTTCCGCTGAGCGAGCTCCGTCGGGTCTCGATCGCGGTCCCGGCGGATTTGCTGGAGGAGGCGAGGGCACGGCTGCTCGACCTCCATCCCGAGGGCTTCGAGGAGGGCGAGGGGGAGCTCGCGGTCTACACCGACGCTGTAGGCGAGGAACGCCTTCGCGGCGAGTTTGCCGACGTCTCCGCGCGCACGGTCGAGCCCGGGTGGGAGGAGCGCTGGCGCGAGTTTCACCGGCCCGTCTGGATCGGGCCACTCTGGATCGGCCCGCCGTGGGAGCGGCCGCCGCCTGATGCGGTCGGCGTCGTCGTCGACCCGGGTCGTGCTTTCGGAACGGGCTCGCACCCGACCACGCGGCTGTGCCTGGAGCTGCTGCTCGAGCTCGACCGCGGCAGCCTGCTCGACATCGGCTGTGGCTCCGGGGTGCTCTCGGTCGCCGCCGCCAAGCTCGGCTTCGGCCCGGTCCTCGCGATCGACCGCGAGGCGGCCGCGGTCGAGGCCGCTCGGCGAAACGCCGCCGCAAACGAGGTCACGATCGAGGTGAGACGCTGCGATGCGCTGGCGACGGAGCTGCCGGCAGCCGACGTCGCCCTGGCGAACATCGATCTCGCGTCGGTGGAGGCGCTCGCGCCGAGTCTCGACGCCGCGCTCCTGGTCACCGCCGGTTACTTCCATTCCCGGCGGCCGCAGGCGACCGGTTTCGCGCATCGCGAGCGCCGGATCGACGGCGGCTGGGCAGCCGATCTGTTCGAACGCCAGTAGATTTGCCCCAACTGATGGCGACGTTCTCCGTTCGCTTCCTCGGTTGCAAGGTCTCGCACGCCGATGCGCAGGCCCTCCGGGAGCGCCTGCTCGCCGACGGACATGTGGAGCGTGACGGCGCGGCCGAGATCGCGATCGTCAACGGCTGCTGCGTGACGAACGAGGCGGTCGCGAAGTCCCGCCAAGCCGCTGCACGGGCGGCGCGGACGCACCGGCGGGTCTACGTCACCGGCTGCGCCGCAAACCTCGCCGGGGACGCGCTTGCGACGCTCCCCGCCAACGTTGCCGTGATCCGCGCGACGCCGGAGCACACACCCGAGCTCGTCGCCCGCGACGTCGGCCCGATCGGCTGCGTCCAGGCCGACGCTCGCCTCGACCGCGTGCGCGCGTTCGTGAAGGTCCAGGACGGTTGCAGCTTCTCCTGCAACTTCTGCGTCATCCCGCTCGTTCGCGGCCGCTCGCGGAGCAGGCGCGCCGGTGCCGTCCTGGCGGAGGTCGCCAAGCGCGTGCACCAAGGGCACCGTGAGGTCGTCCTCACCGGGATCAACCTCGGCTGCTACCGCGACCGCGAGGCGGGCTACACGCTCGCCCGGCTCGTGCGCGAGGCCGGAGCGGTGCCCGGGCTCGAGCGGCTCCGGCTCTCGTCGATCGAGGTCAACCACGTCTCGGGCGAGCTGATCTCGGCGCTGCGCGAGACG
>JBKPFE010000046.1:0-2602 GCA_046728705.1 Actinomycetota bacterium | reverse complement strand
TGCCCGCCGAGCGGCTGTCCCGCCTCCACCGCCGGCTCGAGGTTCACCTCGGCGCGATAGGGTTTGGCCCGGTCGGTCGTCTCCGCCATGACGTCGAAGGACAGACGTCCGTTCGAGGCGTCGACGACGGTCAGACAGGTGCCGTCAACCGAGATCGAGTCGCCGACCCCGGGCTTCAGGCTCGACTCGACTACGAGCCGCCCGTCTTCGAACGAGAGGACGCGGGCGCGTTCGCGGACGATTCCCGTAAACACGGGATCAGGTTAGTCGCCGTGCGCGATCGCCTCGATCGTCTCGCGGACGAGCGGCTGCAGCGTCGTCGGGGCGAGGCGCGGGCTGACGAGCGTCTGTCGAAGCTCGTCCACGAGCTCTTTCGAGACGGGACCGAGCTCATTCACGTCCATGAGCGCTCGCTCGACGTCCGCGAGGTCGGCACGCCCTGCCAACCACCACGAAAGGATCTGGACGATCTCGTCAGGGCTCGTGGACATACGCGCTCAGGAGCACATCCTCACCGACAGGCCGCGCCTCGAAACGTGTCAGGCGGCGGGACACAACAGCTTCGTCGAGCAGACTCGGCCCCGCTCCCGACAGCTTGGGGGCGACGAAGACCAGCAGCTTGTCGACGAGGTCTTCGTTGAACATCGCAGCCGCGATGGTCGGGCCGCCTTCGAGCAGGAGGGACTGGACGCCCTCGGCCGCCAGCGCGGTGAGCTCGTCTGCGAGCCGCCCGGTCCGGAGCTCGAGCTCCGAGCCCTCTGGGAGCGGGCCGCGACCGAATGCCAGGCGTCGGGGCTGTTTCGCGGCCCCGACGCCGCGGGCATCGAGCCGCGGCGCGTCGGCGCGCACCGTTCCCATGCCGACCGCGACCGCATCGGAGGCTGCCCGGAGCTGGTGGACGAACCTGCGGCTCTCCTCGCCCGAGATCCAGCGCTCACGCGGAATCGTCAGGCGGCCGTCGAGGGTCAGCGCCGCCTTGTAGGTGACGAACGGGCGGCTCTTCGTTACCCACGTCCGCCACGCCTCGTTCTGGGCACGGGCCTCGAAGCTGTCGACGAGCTCGACCTCGATTCCGGCGGCGCGCAGCTCTTCGAGGCCGCCGCCCGCTTTCGGGTTTGGGTCCAGCGCCCCGGTGACGACCCGCGCGATGCCCGCCTCGAGCACAGCGGTCGTGCACGGTGGCGTGTCGCCGTGGTGGGTGCACGGCTCCATCGTCAGGTAGAGCGTTGCGCCGCGCGCTCGCTTGCCGGCGGCTTCGAGCGCCACGACCTCTCCGTGCGGCCCGCCCTTCCGTTCATGCCAGCCCTCGCCGACGACCTGGCCGTCGCGGACGACGACGGCGCCGACCACCGGGTTGGGATGCGTCGTCCCTCGCCCACGCTCGGCCAGTTCCAGTGCCCGCGCGATGGTCAAGTCAGATCGGCGAGCTCCCGATACGCCGCGGCGATGTCCGCTGCGCCGAAGATGCTCGTGCCGGCGACGAAGAGATCGGCCCCCGCCTCGCGCAGTCGCAGGAGGTTGTCGCGGCCGACACCACCGTCCACCTGGATGTGCTTCCCCTCCGGTAGCCGGTCGCGCAGGCGCTCGACCCGCCCGAACGCCTCTGGCATAAAAGCCTGACCCGAATAGCCGGGGTGGATGCTCATGCACAGGACGAGATCGACGGGATCTGCAACTTCGGCGGCCTGCTCGGGATCGGACTGGGGGTTGAAGGCGAGCCCGACCCCGAGACCATGGTCGCGCGCCTTGGCGGCAAGAGCTGGGACGTCGTCGGCGACCTCGTAGTGGAACGTGACGCTGTCGCCGCCAGCGCCTGCAATCGCCTCGAAATGCTTCTCGGGCTCTTCGACCATGAGATGGCAGTCGAGCCGACCGCCGGCGCGATGGACGATCGGCGAGATCCACCGGAGCACGATCGGCCCGACCGTGATCGGCGGGACGAAGTGCCCGTCGCCGACGTCGAAGTGGAAGATCCGCGCTCCGGCGCCGAGGAGGATCTCGATCTGCTCGCCGAGGCGCGAGAAGTCCGCCGCGTAGAGCGACGGCTCGACCTCGGCGCCGCGAACCCACTCATCCCACGACATACCACGATCTTACGAGCCGCCCTCGCCCCCGCGGACGTGTCCGGGGGCCTGGCCCCGGGACGTGTCCGTTACGCACGCAAGCGCGCGATGAAGAAGCCCGACGTGTGATGCTTGTGCGGCAGCGTCAGCAGGAATTCGGGACGGCGGGGGTGTGCGTACTCCGGCCACTCGCCTCCGAGCGGCTCGACCTCGAGCCCGCTCGCCTCGACCACCTGCTCGTTCTCGGCCGCGGCAATCGTGCAAACCGAGTACGTGACGGTGCCGCCGGCTCGCACGCGCTCCGCCGCTACGCGCAGCAGCTCGAGCTGCAGCTCCGGCAGCGGCTGGGCCCGCCAGCGGAGATCGGGCCGCGATGCGAGCACGCCGAGGCCCGAGCACGGCGCGTCGACGAGCACGCGGTCGAAAGCGCCCAGCTCCTGAGGCAGCTCGAGCGCGTCCGCGTTTACGACACGAACGCTGTCTCTTATACACATCTGACGCTGCCGACGACATTAGTGCGGTGTAGATCTCGGTGGTCG
>JBKPFE010000394.1:0-7547 GCA_046728705.1 Actinomycetota bacterium | reverse complement strand
TCGGCGTTGAGATGGACGGAGAGGCCGGTCACGCGGGTCTGGAAGCCCGAGGCGATCGGCGTGCCGTACTGCTGGAGGGTCGTCACCGTCCCCCAAGAGCCGTAGGCCACGGTCTGGCCGGGCCCAACTGTCTGGCCGAGTACGACCGCGCCGTTGATCGCCGAGCCGGAGGCCTCGCCGGTCACTCCGCCCCCGGCTTTCGCCGAGCCTCGAGCCGTGATCGAGCCGACCGTGATCTCACCGCCGAAGAGGGAGAGGCCCGAGACCTCGACCGAGGCGCTCGCGGTAGTCGTCGCGCCCGAAACCCCTGTCACGGACGAGGAAACCGAGGCGGCCTGGGCGATCGAGCCGTCAGCCGGGTAGGCGAAGCTGCCGCCTACGCCCACGGCGTCGGGTGGACCCGTGACCACGCCGGCGCTCCCACCACCCTGGCCGGGCACTGACACCTGGATGCCGATCGCCTTTGCGCTCGGCCGGCCGACGCTCGTCGCGGAGGGCGCGCCGGTCGATCCGGTCAGTGCCAGGACCGCGATGAATCCGATCAGGATTGACTGGCGGCCGGCCACCGACCTGCAGATTAGGTAATCAGGCCGATGTTCGCTGGATCGGTCCGAGCCCCTTAAGGCTTAGGCGACGCACGACTCGCATCGTCCACGCAGCACGACGTCGTGCGCGTTGATCCGATACGCCGCCGTCTGGGAGACGGTGTCGATCGCATGCTCGAGACGATCGTCGCTGAACGCCTCGACCTTGCCGCACTCTCCGCAGACGAGGTGGTGATGGTGATCGCCGCTCGGCTCCGCTGGCTCATAGTGAGCTCCGCCGGACCCCAGCTCGAGCCGGTGCACGAGCCCGAGCTCGGTCAGGGTCTCGAGCGCACGGTAGACGCTCGCGATGCCGACCCGGGCCCGTCGCTGCCGGACGAGGTCGTGGATCTCCTGGACGGACAGGCAGCAGGTCTGGTCGCCGAGCGCCTGGATGACGGCGGCCCGCGCCTGCCCCGGCTTGAAGCCGGACGCGCGCAGGACCAACTGCGCGTGTTCACCCCAGGACATCGGCCGAATGATACCGATTCTCATTCTTGCTAGGCTCGGGCGCAATGACGAGAATCGTTCTCGTTCTGATCGTGCTGACCGCCGGCGGCCTGACGGCCTGCGGCTCGGATTCGGCGTCCTCCGGCGGCGGCTCGGACCGTCCCGACGTCGTCGTGGCGTTCTACCCGCTCGCCTGGGCGGTGGAGCAGGTGGCCGGCGACACAGTCCAGCTCCAAAACCTCACCCCGCCCGGCACCGAGCCACATGATGTCGAGCTGACCGCACGAGACGTCGAGCGCATCCGCTCGGCCGACTTCGTCTTCTATCTGGGGGGAGGCTTCCAGCCCGCTGTCGAGGACGCCGTCGAGGGAGCAGACGGGGAGGCCATCGACGTGCTCGTAGACCCGGTCGGTCGCGACCCACATGTCTGGCTCGACCCGGTCCGCTTCGCCGAGGTGGTGAAGCGCGTCGCCGCCGCTCTCGACCGTGAAGGGGCGGCGCAAAAGCCGGTGACCGAGCTGCGCGAACTCGATCGCGAGTTCGCGCGCGGCCTCGCCCGGTGCCAGCGGCGGGAGATCGTGACTGCGCACGAGGCCTTCGGATACCTCGCTCGGCGTTATCGCCTGACGCAAGTGGCGATCACCGGCCTGTCGCCCGAGGCGGAGCCGACGCCGCAACGCCTCGAGGACGTGATCGACCGTGTCCGGGCGACCGGGGCGACGACCGTGTTCTTCGAGACGCTGGTCTCGCCTCGCCTCGCCGAGACCGTCGCCCGCGAGACGGGCGCCAGCACGGCCGTCCTCAATCCGCTCGAAGGCCTGACGGAGGAACAGGTGGACAGCGGTGAGGACTACCTGTCGGTGATGCGAGCCAACCTCGCTGCGTTGCGCAAAGCACTTGGCTGCCGGTAGCCGTCCAGCTGTCGAGCTCGAGTGTGTGTCGTTCGGCTACGGCGGCGGTCCGCCGGTGCTCAGAGATGTCGATCTGACCGTGGCCCCCGGCGAGCTCGTCGCGATCGCCGGACCGAACGGCGGCGGCAAGACGACGCTCGTCCGAATCGTGCTCGGCCTCGAGCGTCCGGATAGCGGCAGCGCGCTCCTCTTCGGCGAACCGGCCCACCGGTTCTCGCGGCGGGCAACCCTCGGCTACCTCGCGCAGCGCGCTCAGCTCGAGCTCGACGCACCGGCGACGGTCGAGGAAGTGGTCTCGGCCGGGCGTCTCGCTGCCGGGGGCCTGCTCGGCCCACTCCGCCGCCGTGACCGCGCGATCGTCGATGAGGCGATCGACCGTGTCGGGCTCACGTCGGTGAGACGACGGCCGCTCGCCAAGCTGTCCGGCGGCCAACAGCAGCGTGCCTTCATCGCCAAGGCCCTGGCGGGCAGCCCCTCGCTGCTCGTGCTCGACGAGCCCACGACCGGTGTCGACGTCGAGTCCCAGGAAGCGCTCGGCGCCCTCCTGAACCGACTCCACCGTGAGCTTTCGGTCACCGTCCTCTACGTCTCCCACGAGTTCGGCGCGATCGAGCGCTACGTCGAGCGCCTGGTGCTCGTGCGCGGCGGGATCGTCTTCGACGGTCGACCCGCCGACCTCCCCGCAGTCTGGCACGACCCTTCCCACCAGCATGTTTGACTCAGAGTTCATGCGCCTCGCCTTTGCTGCAGGCGCGGTGGTCAGCCTCTTGGCTCCCGCCGTTGGCTTCTTTCTCGTCCAGCGGCGCATGAGCCTGATCGGCGACGGGATCGGACACGTCGCCTTCGCCGGGGTCGCGCTCGGCTACCTCCTTGACGTCTCACCCGTTCTCACGGCGCTGCTGGCCGCCGTCGCAGGCGCGATCGGAATCGAGTGGCTGCGTTCTAGTCGGCAGGCCGCGGCCGACCAGGCCCTGGCGCTCGTCTTCTACTCGGGGATCGCCGGCGGTGTCGTCCTCGTTTCGGCTGCGGGAGCGCTCAATGTCGACCTCTTTGCGTTCCTCTTCGGGTCGATACTGACCGTGACCCCTGAGGACGTCGTGGTCGTAGCGGTGCTCGGAGCGATCGGCTTGACGACGATCGGCCTCTTCTACCGGGCGCTCGCCGGGCTGGTGCTCGACGAGGAAGGAGCGCGTGTCGCCGGGGTGCCGATCACGTTCCTCAACCTGGTCGTCACGATCCTGGCGGCAATGACGGTCGCGGTCTCGATGCGGGTCGTCGGCGTGCTCCTGATCGCCGCGTTGATGGTCCTCCCGGTCACCGCGGCAAGCCGACTCGCTTGGAGCATGCGCTCGACCCTCGCCCTCTCCATGGCGATCGGTTTCGTCTGCGTCATGGCGGGTTTGAGCGTTTCGTACTACGCCGATCTACCGCCGGGCGGCACGATCGTCCTCCTCGCAGCCGCAGCCTTCGTCGCTGCCAGCGGGGTCGCGACCCTTTGGGAGCGCTAGAACTCGACCATGGACGTCCTCGATCGCTTCCGCAGCGAGCCTGAGCACGCGGCTGTTCTCCTCGATGTGGACGGCACGCTCGCGCCGATCGTCGAGCGGCCCGAGAACTCGGCCGTGCCCGACGAGACGCGGGCTGAGGTCGAGCGCTTGGCCGGGAAGTACGGGCTCGTCGCTTGTGTCAGCGGCCGACCGGCCGCCGATGTGCGTCGGCTCGTTGGCGTCGAGGGGATCGAGTACGTGGGCGTCCACGGCCTCGAGGCGGATCCAGAGGCTCGGCGCTTCGTCCCCCAGCTCGACGCCTTCGCCGAACGGATCGCCTGGCCGTGGGCGGTCGAGAGCAAGGGCGGCGTGACGCTGTCGTTCCACTACCGCGAGGCGAAGGACGAGCAGGAGGCCGCCCGGCAGGCGGCCGATGTCGCACGGGCGGCCGAAGAGGCGGGCCTGAGACCGCATCAAGGCCGCAAGGTGCTCGAGGTACGTCCGCCGGTGAAGGCCGACAAAGGCACTGCCGTCCTCCGGCTGCTGGACGGCCGCCCATTGACCCGCGCGCTTTACGCCGGGGACGACACGACCGACCTCGACGCGTTCCGTGGCCTCGACGAGGCTGGTCTCAATGTCGCGCTCAAGGTCGGCGTCGCCTCGCCGGAGGTGAACCCACGGCTGCTCACCGAGGCCGACCTGGTCGTGGACGGCCCCGGTGAGCTATTGAGCTTTCTCCAGACGCTCTAGGCCGCAGCCTCGAGCACGGGCTCGGGCACTTCCTCGGCCGGCGTCTCGAGGTCACTGCGGCGGACAAGCACCAGCGCGACCAGGATTCCAACCACCGCCACGAGGCCGCCCCAGACGAACGCGGACTCGAAGCCGTCGGTCAGGGCCTTCGGAAGCGGGGTTCCCGACGCCACCCCGGACTCGGTCTTGGACGTCGCGACGGCGGAGAGCGCGGCGATGCCGAGCGCACCGCCGATCTGCTGCGACGTGTTGAAGAGACCGGAGGCGAGGCCCGCTTCGGACGGCTGGACGCCCGCCAGCGCCGCGATCGAGATTGGCACGAAGGAGAAGCCGAGCCCAGCGGCGATGAGCAGGAAGCCGGGCAACAGATCGCCGAGATACGAGCCGCCGACCGAGACCTGCGTGAAGTAGAAGAGCCCGGCCGCTAGAAACGTCATCCCCGCGACGATCACGGGCTTCACGCCGACTCGGGTCACGAGTTGGGCAGCGATGGTCGACGTGATGATCGCCGACCCCGCCACGGCGAGGTACGCGACGCCGGTCTTCATCGGCGAGTATCCGAGCACCTGCTGCATGTACAGCGTCAGCATCAGGAACATCGAGAACGTGACCGTGCCGAGGATCAGTCCCGAGATGTTGGCCGCGCTCACCGTTCGGATCCGGAAGATCGAGAACGGCATCAGCGGCTCTCGGACGCGGGCTTCCCAGCCGACGAACGCTGCGAGCAACACGCCAGCAGCGACGAACAGGCCGATCGTCTCCGCCGACCCCCAGCCGTAGTCGTTCGCCTGCGTGATCGCGTACACAAGCGTCACGAGGCCGCCGGTGACAAGCACCGCACCGGGCACATCAAAGCTCTTGACGTGCGCGTCGCGGCTCTCGGTCAAGAGGATCGGGGTCAGGGCGAGTGCCGCAAGGCCAACGGGAACGTTGATGTAGAAGATCCATTCCCAGCTGAGCCAGTCGGTCAGGATGCCGCCGAGGAGGACGCCGGCCACCGCCCCGAACGCGCCGACCGCGCCCCACACGCCGAGGGCAGTGTTTCGCTCTCGACCTTCCGAGAACGTCGTCATCAGGATCGACAACGCCGCCGGTGTGATGATCGCGGCGCCGAGCCCTTGGGCCGCGCGGAAGAGGATCAGCGACTCATCGCTCCAAGCGAGGCCGGACGCGAGCGATGCGGCGCTGAACAGGATGAGACCGGCGACGAAGAGCCGTCGGCGGCCGAGGAGATCGGCGGCGCGGCCGCCGAGAAGCAGGAAGCCTCCGAAGAACAGCGCGTAGGCGCTGATTACCCACTGGAGGTTCTCCTGCGAGAAGCCTAGGTCAGTCTGGATCGACGGGAGCGCAACGTTCACGATCGCGATGTCCAGGACGACCATGAACTGCACCGTGGCGAGCAGCGCGAGCGCCAACCACTTGTGCTGGGCCTTTTCGACCATCACGAAGTCCTTTCGGTTGCGGTCACTTGCCTAGAAGACGAACGGGGAGCTTGAAAATCGACAGCCAACGCTTGCGAAGCTACAGCATCTACTTGCATCTTGCAAGTCTACACTTCTCGAACGCAAGAACGGGCGCTATACTTCCCGTGATGTCGAAGCGCTATGCGCAGTACTGCCCTGTTGCCCATGCGCTCGAGCTGGTTGGCGAGCGTTGGGCACTTCTCGTTGTTCGAGAGCTGCTCGGCGGGCCGAAGCGCTACACCGATCTCGCTGAAGGTCTGCCCGGGATCGGCACGAACATCCTCGCTGGGAGGCTGCGTGACCTCGAGGAAGCCGGCGTCATCCAGAAGCGCCGCCTTCCACCGCCGGCCGCGGCAAACGTCTACGAGCTGACGTCCTACGGCGAGGAGCTCCGCGAGCCGCTCTACGCGCTCGGCCGCTGGGGCGCCAGGTCGCTGGGCCCGCCACGGCCCGACGACTCACTCGCGCCCGGCTGGCTCGTGAACGCTGTTCGCGCGACCTGCACCTCCGGCTGCCTCCCGGACAAGGTCTTCGAGCTTCGCGTCGAGGACGATGCGGTCACTGCTCGATTCGAGGGTGACGAGCTCGTCGTCGAGTCGGGGTCGTCACCTGAAGCCGACACGATCATCGAGACCGATCCGCCGACGCTCTTTTCCATCGCCGCCGGTCAGCTCTCGACGAGCGAGGCAGTCAGGACAAAGGTGCTCCGGGTCACCGGGAGTCGAAAAGACGCCGAGCGCTTCCTCTCCTTCTTCAGCTTCGACGAACCGCGCTCGCGGCCATTACGCCAGCTCGAGCACGTCTGAGAGCATCGCGACGTAGCGGCCACTCCATCGTTCGCCCTCGGCCGTAAGCCGCTCGCCCGGCGCTTGGAGCTGGACTGCGGTCATCCCCGCTCGCTCGGCGCCCGGCAGCTCGTCGTTCGCGCCGTCGCCGACGAAGAGGCACTCGGCCGGCTCGACACCGAGCCCCTCGGCGGCGAGCGCGTAGATCCGCGGATCAGGCTTGCTGAAACCGACCGAGCACGAGAACACGGTCGAATCGAACAGCGTCGCGAGCGGCGTCCGATCCCAGACCTCGGGAACGTCCTGCGAGCACGCGCTGATCATGCCGAGCTTGTAGCCGCGACGCCGAAGCTCCACGAGCGTCTGGATCGCGTCCGGCCGCGGGACGAGCGACTCAAGCGTCCAGTCACGGCGGATCGTGATCACGGCCTCGAGGTCGCCGGTGAGCCGGAGCTCGTCCGCGATCGACCGCAGGTGCGGCTCGATCGGCCCCGTCTCGCGTTCCCGCCGGCGACGGTGCCAGAGCTCGTGGAACGCCTCCGGATCTGCACCCCACGTCTCGACCAGCCGGCCGTACATCTCGTTCGCCGATTCGGTCGGCCAGGGCACCAGCGTCTGCCACAGGTCGAAGATGACCGCGCGGAACCTCACTTGACGTCTTTCCAAGCGCGCGTATTCAGGATCTGGTCCTTCGTCAGCCAGGCTCGGCGGGCCTGAGCGACCCCGAGCTCCACGAAGTCGAGCGCTCCAAGCTCGTGGGAGTCCGTGGAGATCACGATCGGCAGCCCGGCTTCGCCGGCGACCCGGGCGTGGGAGTCGCGAAGGTCGAGCCGATCGGGTTGCGAGTTGATCTCGAGGTAGGTCTCGGTCTCGAGCCCCGTCGCGACGACCTTCTCGATGTCGATGTCCACGCCGCCGCGCTTGTTCAACTTGCGCGCGGTTGGATGCCCGATGCAGTCGACATGGGGGTTCTCCATCGCCGCAAGCAGGCGCTCGGTCGGGCTCTTGTCGAATGCGGAGTGCAGTGACGCGATCACCCAGTCGCACTCCGCCAGCTCTTCGTCGGGGAAGTCCAGCGTCCCGTCGACCCGGATGCTGACCTCGATCCCACGTAGGA
>JBKPFE010000305.1:0-6907 GCA_046728705.1 Actinomycetota bacterium | reverse complement strand
GTTGCAGCGGCCGCTGAACGACCAGGAGGAGCTGCAAGTCCTCCAGCGCGAGCGCAAGCGGCGGGCCGAGGCCGAGGAGGCCTTCCGCGCCGGCGGTCGCGAGGAACAGGCGGACGCGGAGGCGTTCGAGCTCGAGGTGCTGGAGGAGTTCATGCCCGAGCCGCTCAGTGAGGATGAGCTCGAGGAGATCATCGACGACGCGATCGCCGAGAACGGCGCCACCAGCCTCCGTGACCTCGGACGGGTGATGGCGGACGTGATGCCGCAGGTTGCCGGCCGAGCCGACGGCGCCGAGGTCAGCCAACTCGTGCGCGAGAAGCTCGCCTAGAGAGCGGGCCTACCGGGCCGCTCCTCGCCGAAAGTCTCACAACTCTCGGCGACCGTATCGTGCCGGGCGCCGCGTCGCGGCGCGCGGCCCATAAGCAATCGGAAACTTCCTTGACCCAGTAACCCTTCAGGCGGAACGGGCAAAGCCCGTTCCGCGTCGTCTTCGACCCAGCTCGAGCAGAACGTCCAGCAGCAGGTCGACGTCGTGCTCGGTCGTGCGCCAGTTGACGATCGCGGGCCGGAACGCGGCCTTGCCCTGATAGCGGGTCGTCCCGACGAAGACGCGGCCGTCCGCGAGCATGTCCTGCCCGAGCGCGAGATTGAGCTCGTCGAGCTGCTCCTCCCCGAGCCCCGGTGGACGGAAGCGGAAGCAGACGATGTTCAGCTTCGTCTCCGCGAGCCGCTCGAGCTCCGGCGTCGCGTCCACCCGGCGCGAGAGCCGCTGCGCGAGCTCGAGGTGGCGCTCGACCATCGCGCGATAGCCGGTCCGGCCGTACGCGCGGAGCGTCGCCCAGACCGCGAGTGCCCGCGCGCGCCGCGAGGCCTCGGGGCTCGGGCGCTCATCGCTGGGGAGATAGGCGGCGGCGAGCTGGAACGGCGGCCGCAGGTACGCGGGATCCCGCACGAACGCGAAGCCGCAGTCGTACGGAACGTTCAGCCACTTGTGGCCGTCCGCGATCACCGAGTGCGCCCGCTCGACTCCCTCGGCGAGTGCCGATGCTGTCGGTGTCAGCCGGGCGAAGAGCCCGAAGGCTCCGTCGACGTGAAGCCAGGCGTCGTGCTCCTCGGCGAGGTCGGCGATCCGCCCAAGCGGATCGAAGTCGCCGGTGTTCACGTCGCCCGCGTTGCCGATCACGATCGCCGGCGCACCGTCGAGCTCGCGGAGCGCGCGCTCGAGCGCCTCGACCTCGACGACTCGCACCGACTCGCGCCCGATCCCGAGCATCGCCAGCGCCTTCCGGGCGCTCGCATGGACGTATTCGCTGGAGAAGATCGGCACCGCGGGCAGCCCGGCGAAGCCCCGCGCGTCGATGTCGACCCCGTGCCGCTCGGCCCACCAGCGCCTTGCGCCCGCGAGCCCGACGAAGTTCGCCATCGTCGCGCCGGTCGTCAGCACGCCGCCCCATGACTCCGGCAACTCGAAGAGCTCGAGCAGCCAGCGGATCGCGACGTCCTCGAGCTGGTCACCGAACGGCGAGCTCACCGCCGAAAACGAGTTCTGGTCGAGAAGGGAGGTCAGCCAGTCGGCGGCGAGCGCGGCCGGCGTCGTCCCGCCCGTGACGAAGTGGAAGAAACGAGGGCCGGACGAGCGCGTGGCGACGTCCGCGCCGGCAACCAGCTCGGAGAGGGCTGCGAGTGCCCCGTCACCGTCCTCGGGCAGCGCTCCGTCGAAACGGTGTCCGTGGGCCGGAAGAACCGGCGATTTGCTCAGCTCTGCCAGGTAGTGCCTGGCCGTCTCGAGCACGTACTCGAGGGCAGCTTCCTCGTCCCGCGCGTCGAACGGATCGGGCATCGATCCAACCTACACTGAGCTCGTGCAGGAAACCCTGTCAGTTCCCAATGAAGTGGCCGTCGAGCTGGCGGGCATCGGCGACGGTGTGCTCGAGTCGCTGCGCGACCGCCTGCGCTGCACGATCCACCTGCGCGGCAACCGTCTGACGATCGAGGGCGACGAGGCGCACGTCGGCCAGGCGCGGACGGTCATCGACGAGATCGTCGACCTGGTCGAAGGCGGGCACGAGATCGGTCCCTCGACGGTCGATGCCGTCCTCGGCGTGCTCGACAAGGGCGAGGACGTGCGCGACGTGTTCGAGGACGTCGTCTGGCGGCACCGCGGCAAGAAGATCGCGCCGAAGACGGTCACCCAGAAGCGCTACGTCGACGCGATCCGCAACCACACCGTCACCTTCGCGATCGGGCCCGCCGGCACCGGGAAGACCTATCTCGCGATGGCGCTCGCCGTCGCCGCGCTGCAGGAGCGCCAGGTCGGCCGCATCATCCTCACGCGCCCGGCGGTCGAGGCCGGCGAGCGGCTCGGGTTCCTTCCCGGCGACATGCTCGCCAAGGTCGATCCCTACCTTCGTCCGCTGTACGACGCCCTCTACGACATGCTCGAAGCGGACAAGCTGACGTCATACATGGAGCGCGGGATCATCGAGGTCGCGCCGCTCGCGTTCATGCGCGGCCGGACGCTGAACGATTCCTTCATCATCCTCGACGAGGCCCAGAACACCTCGCCGGAGCAGATGCAGATGTTCCTGACCCGGCTCGGCTTCGGCTCGAAGGTCGTCGTCACCGGCGACGACACGCAGATCGACCTCCCGCGCGACCAGGCCTCCGGCTTGATCCAGGTGCAGAACATCCTGAGCACGATCGACGGCATCGCCTTTATCCGCTTCAGCCACGAGGATGTCGTCCGCCACAAGCTGGTGCAGCGGATCGTCGAGGCCTACAAGTCGCATGCGGAGGAGACGGGCACGCAACGCCAGAAGTAGGCGAAGTGCTCCTCCAAGCAATGCACGCCTGCTTCTCGCCCGCAATCGCGCAACCCAGAGACCACCCTCGCCCTCGACAAGACTTCCCAGCCTTGCCTTCGGACGAGTGCGGCCTCGGGTCTGGCGCTTGCGACCGAGAAACTAGGCAGCATCACTTGAAGGAGCACTGATGGTCGAGGTCGAAGTGGCCAACCGAAGTGGGGTCGACGTCGACGAGCAGGCGGCGGCGGAGTTGGCTCGGCGCGTCCTCGCCCAGGAGGGCATCGCCGCCGGCGAGGTCGGGCTCGTGTTCGTTCCGGCCGACGAGGCCCGGCGGCTGAAACGGGAGCACCTCGGCGCCGACGAGACACCCGACGTGCTCGCCTTTCCGATCGACGGACGAGAGGAGCTTCCCGACGGCGTGCCGCGACAGCTGGGCGACGTCGTCATCTGCCCCGACGTGGTCGGCGAGGACTGGCGGCGGCCCCTCGTTCACGGCGTCCTCCATCTGCTCGGCTACGAACACGGCCCCGAGATGGAGGAGCGGGAGGCGACAAGCGTGTCATGAACGTCGGCCGCAGCCCTTCCGTCCTCCAGAGCTTCAACTTCGCCTTCGAGGGGATCATCCACGTCCTCCGCACGCAGCGGAACATGCGGATCCACTTCGCGCTCGCGGTCGCGGTGCTGATCGCGGCACTTGCGGTCGGCGTGGGGCGGCTGGAGCTGGTCGCGCTGCTGATCGCGATCTCGTTCGTGTTGATCGCCGAGATGCTGAACACCGCGCTCGAGGCCGGGATCGACGTCGCGACGACGTCGTTCGACCCGCTCGCCAAGCTGGCCAAGGACATCGCGGCCGGCGCGGTGCTGATCGCCACGGTGAACGCGGTCGCCGTCGGCTACCTCGTCTTCGTCGACAGAATCAAGGATCCGAGCTCCCGGGCTCTCGACAGGATTCGTGACGCGCCGACCGAGATCACGCTGATCGCGCTCGTGGTGACGATCGTGCTCGTGATCAGCGCCAAGGCCTACACCGGGAGGGGCCGCCCGCTCCGCGGCGGCCTTCCCTCCGGGCATGCGGCGGTCGCATTCGCCGGCTGGATGGCGGCGACGTACATCCTCGGCGACTCGACCCACTGGTTCCTGATCTCGTCGCTGACGTTCATCATGGCGCTGCTCGTGGCCCAGACCCGGATCGAGGCCGGCATCCACTCCTTCGTCGAGGTCCTCTCCGGCGGAGTGCTCGGCGCCCTCGTCACCCTCGTCCTCTTCCAGCTCTTCTGGTCTTGACCGACGCAGACCGCGAGCTGCTGGAGCGGGCCGATGCCGTTGCGAAGCGGGCCTACGCTCCGTACTCGAAGTTCCTCGTCGGTGCGGCGGTGCGGACTCGCGACGGGCGCGTGTTCGAGGGCGTCAACGTCGAGAACGCCGCCTATCCGCTCGGGATCTGCGCCGAGAAGGCGGCGCTCGCGAAGGCGGTCTCGGAAGGGGTCCGGCCTGGTGACGTCGAGGCGCTGGCCGTAACAGCTTCACCCTGCGGCGGGTGTCGGCAATGGTTTCACGAGTTCGGGATCGAGCGGGTCGTCTACCGGCGTGCGAATGGGGACCTCGCGGTCACGACTCCGGCCGAGCTGTTGCCGGACACGTTCGAGCTCGCGCCTTGAAGTCCGGCTTCGTCGCCGTCGCCGGGCGGCCGAACGTCGGCAAGTCGACGCTCGTGAACGCGCTCTGCGGCGGCAAGGTCGCGATCGTCTCCGAGAAGCCGCAGACGACTCGCCGGCGCATCTTCGGGATCGCGAACGGGGGCGACTACCAGCTCGTGCTGGCCGACCTGCCCGGCTTCCAGCGCCCACGCGATCCCCTCACCGAGCACATGCAGCGCACGGTCGACTCCTCGTTCGAGGACGTGGATGCCGTCCTGTTCGTGCTCGACGCCCGCGACCGGATCGGTGCCGGCGACCGCTTCATCGCCAAGCGCGTTTTCTCTCTCGGCGTGCCGGTCGTGATCGCGCTGAACAAGGTCGACCGGCTGAAGCCCGGCCACGTTGCCTCCCAGATGAACACCGCCTCGCGGCTCGGCGATTTCCACGCGCTGCATCCGGTCAGCGCCAAGACCGGTGACGGGATCGACGCGCTACGGGAGGAGCTGGTCGGGTTGCTGCCGGAAGGGCCGCAGTACTTCCCGCCCGAGCAGCGGACGGATCTGTCGCTCGAGGAGCAGATCGCCGAGCTCGTTCGCGAGAAGGCGATCGAACTGACCCGCGAGGAAGTGCCCCACGCGATCACAGCTGAGGTCGAGGAGCTAGGGGACAGGGTCGCGCGCGCGGTGGTCTACGTCGAGACGGAGTCGCAGAAGCAGATCCTGGTCGGCAAGGGCGGCTCGATGGTCCGTGAAATCGGAACCCGGGCACGTCCGGAGGTGGAGGCGCTGCTGGGCCATCCCCTGTTCCTGGAGCTGCAGGTCAAAGTGCGCCCGAAGTGGCGCCGCGACGAGCGGATGCTGGAGCGGCTCGGGCTCTAGCTCCCGGGAGGTCGAACAGGCCTCTTCTCGGCTCGAGCCGGTAGGAATCAAGGACGGGGCTACACTCAATTCCATGGCGAAGGCGCCTGCCCTTCCCGCCGGCTTCGAGCTTCCGCTCGAGCCCAGGTTGCCGCGCATCGGCTCCGTCGACCAGGTTGCTGTCGAGGAGCGGGCGGCCACGCTTGCACGTCGGTCGATCAAGCGGGAGGCGAAGCTCTTTGCCCTCGACCTCGCGGTGCGGATGATGGATCTGACCACCCTCGAGGGGCAGGACACCCCCGGGAAGATCGCCGCGCTGGCTTCGAAGGCGATCCGTCCCGATCCCTCCGACGCGACGATTCCGTCGGTCGCAGCGGTCTGCGTCTACCCGAACCTGGTGCCGACGGCGGTCGAGAGGGTGAAGGGGTCGAGCGTGAAGGTGGCGTCGGTCGCGACCGCGTTCCCCTCAGGACAGTCGCCGACGCACATCAAGGTCGCTGAGGTGCGGGACGTTGTCGAGATGGGCGCCGACGAGGTCGACATGGTGATCGATCGCGGCGCCTTCCTCTCCGGTCGCTACGCCAAGGTCTACGACGAGATCTGCCAGGTCAAGGAGGCCGCCGGCGAGGCGCACCTGAAGGTGATCCTCGAGGTCGGCGAGCTCGGCACCTACGACAATGTGCGCCGCGCGTCGCTGCTCGCGATGGCCGCCGGCGCCGACTTCATCAAGACGTCGACGGGGAAGCTGCCGCAGGCCGCGACGCTGCCGGTGACGCTCGTGATGCTCGAGGCGATCCGCGACGTCCACCAGGAGACCGGCCGCAAGGTGGGGATGAAGCCGGCCGGCGGCATCCGCCAGGCGAAGCAGGCGGTCCAGTACCTCGTCCAGCTCTACGAGACGCTGGGAGCCGAGTGGCTGACGCCGGATCTCTACCGGCTCGGCGCCTCGACGCTCCTCAACGACGTCCTGATGCAGATCCGGAAGGAGAAGACGGGCCGCTACCAAAGCCCGGACTACTTCACGATTGACTGACCTCGAGCGACGCCAAGACCGCTCGCCGGTTCCGTCCGGCTGGGACTACGCGCCCGCGCCGGAAGCGCGGGACATCGTCACGCTCCGAGAGCGCTACGGGCTCTTCATCGGAGGTGAGCTGGTCGATCCGAAGTCCGGTGAGTATTTCCCGACACTCGATCCGTCGACCGAGGAGCCACTGGCCGAGGTCGCGCAGGCGGGCAAAGAGGACGTCGATCTCGCGGTGCGCGCCGCACGCGACGCCTTCGAGAACGGCTGGTCGGATGTCTCGCCGCCAGAGCGCGCGAAGTACCTGTTCCGGATCGCGCGCATCCTTCAGGAGCGCTCGCGCGAGTTCGCAGTCCTGGAGTCGCTGAACGGCGGCAAGCCGATCAAGGAGTCTCGCGACGTCGACGTCCCGCTCTCGGCGGCGCACTTCTTCTATTACGCCGGCTGGGCGGACAAGCTCGAGTACGCATTCCCGAACCGGAGGCCGAAGCCGGTCGGCGTCGCCGGCCAGATCATCCCGTGGAACTTCCCGCTGTTGATGCTGTCGTGGAAGATCGCCCCGGCGCTCGCGGCCGGGAACACGGTCGT
>JBKPFE010000109.1:0-1836 GCA_046728705.1 Actinomycetota bacterium | reverse complement strand
GCAGTCCGCGACCGGGTCCCGCAGCTCGTGTTGGTCACGGACGTCTGCCTCTGCGAGTACACCTCGCACGGGCATTGCGGCGTCCTCGACGGGGAAGAGGTCGCGAACGACGAGACCCTCGAGCTGCTCGCGCGGACGGCGGTCAGCCACGTCGAGGCCGGAGCCGATGCCGTTGCGCCCAGCGACATGATGGACGGCCGCGTCGCTGCGCTCCGGACTGCGCTCGATGAGGCCGGGTACGAGTCGGCGCCGATCCTCTCCTACGCCGCCAAGTACGCCTCCGCGTTCTACGGGCCATTCCGCGAGGCGGCTGACTCGGCTCCCGCGTTCGGCGACCGCCGCGGCTACCAGATGGATCCCGCCAACGTTCGGGAGGCACTTCGCGAGTGTGAGCTCGACGTGCGCGAGGGAGCCGACCTGCTGATGATCAAGCCGGCGCTACCGAACCTAGACGTGATCCGGGCCGTGCGCGAGCGCTTCGACCTGCCGGTCGCCGCCTACAACGTCTCCGGCGAGTACGCGATGGTCAAGGCCGCCGGCGCGGCGGGGTGGATGGACGAGCAGGCGGCGGCCCTCGAGTCGCTAACCGCGATCAAGCGAGCCGGCGCCGACGTGATCGTTTCGTACTGGGCCAAGGAGGTCGCGCGCTGGCTTTAGGGCTTGATTCACGGTGAGAGCTGAGTCGCCGGACCGCGCTTGCACGGCGCGAGGCTGTGTACTCGGCCGCGCCCATATCGACAGATATGAACGCGGCCTGCGTCCGTGCCTCGCGCCGCCCGGCGCGCCCCGGCGACGAGCCACACCGTGAACCAAACTCTGAGAACGGCCGGCGATCTCTTTCGCCGAGCCCAGCGGCTGATTCCCGGCGGAGTCAACTCGCCGGTCCGCTCGATGCGGGCCGTTGGCCTGGACGAGCCGTTCTTCGTCCGGCGGGCCGAGGGCGCGTACCTCGAGACCGAGGACGGGCAGCGGCTCCTGGACTGGGTGTGCTCATGGGGCGCGCTCATCTTCGGACACGCGGACCCCGAGACGATCGAAGCAGTCAGGGAGGCAGCGCGCGACGGTACGAGCTATGGCGCGCCGACCGGGCGGGAGGTTCTGCTGGCGGAGGAGATCGTCGACGCCGTCCCGTCGGTCGAGATGGTCCGCCTCGTCTCGTCGGGCACGGAGGCGGCGATGAGCACGATCCGGCTCGCCCGGGGCGCGACGCGCCGCGATCGGGTGCTCAAGTTCGCGGGCTGCTACCACGGCCACGTCGACGCGCTGCTGGCCGAGGCCGGCTCGGGCGTCGCGACCCTCGGCATTCCGGCGACCCCGGGTGTCCCGACCGAGGTCACGGCGCACACGATCGTCTGCCCCTTCAACGACCTCGACGCCACAGCTAGCGCGGTCGCTGCGTACGGAGAGGGCCTCGCCTGCATCATCGTCGAGCCCGTCGCTGGGAACATGGGCGTGGTTCCACCCACGGGTGGGTTTCTCGAGGGACTGCGGCAGCTCTGCGATGCGAGCGGCGCACTGCTCGTCTTCGACGAGGTCATCACCGGCTTCCGGGTCGCCCGCGGCGGCGCTCAGGAGCGCTACGGGGTGCTGCCGGACCTGACGGTTCTCGGCAAGATCGCCGGCGGTGGTCTGCCGCTCGCAGCGTTCGGCGGCCGCGCCGAGATCATGCAGGAGCTCGCGCCCTCTGGTCCCGTCTACCAGGCAGGGACGCTGTCCGGAAATCCGCTGGCCACGGCGGCGGGGTTGTCGGTGCTCCGCCGACTGCGAAACCCCGCCGTCTACGAGGAGCTGGAACGCCGCGGCGCGCGCCTCGAAGCCGGCCTTTCCGGCCATGGC
>JBKPFE010000251.1:0-2948 GCA_046728705.1 Actinomycetota bacterium | reverse complement strand
TGCTCGAGCACGGCGCACGCTTCACCGTCGTCAAGAACACGCTCACTCGCCGGGCGGCGGAGGAAGCGGGAGCCGAGGCGCTGCTGGCGCTGCTCGACGGCCCGACCGCGATCGCGTTCCTGGACTCCGAGGGCGATCCGGTCGCGGTCGCGAAGGCGCTCAACGCGGCGGCGCGTGAGACCCGGGTGCTGGAGATCCGAGGAGGGATCCTCGACGGCCAGCAGATCGGCGAGGACGAGGTCAAGAGCCTTGCGACGCTGCCGCCTGCCGACGTGCTCCACGCGCAGCTGGTCAGTGCGGTCAGCGGACCGCTGATGACCGTCGTCGGTCTGTTCACGGCGCCGTTGCGCGATCTCGTGAACGTGCTCGACGCACGCATCAAGCAGCTGGAAGAGCAGGGCGGCGGAGCCGAGGAGGCAAGCCCCGAGGCCCCGGCGACGGAGCCCGAGCAAGAAGCGGAAGTAGAGACAACGTCAGACGAAGCAGCCTCGCCCGAAACCGAACAGGTTTCCGGCGAAACTAAAGAGGAGGCGTAATGGCTAAAACAGACACAGACAAGGTGGTCGAGCAGCTGGGCGGGATGACCGTCCTCGAGCTCGTCGAGCTGAAGAACAAGCTCGAGGAGGAGTGGGGTGTGACGGCCGCCGCTCCCGTTGCGGTCGCCGCGCCGGGCGCGGCACCGGCCGCCGGCGGCGACGGCGCAGCGGCGGAGGAGAAGACCGCCTTCGACGTCGTGCTCGCGGGTGCGGGCGGCCAGAAGATCCAGGTGATCAAGGTCGTTCGTGCCGTCACCGGCCTTGGACTCAAGGAGGCCAAGGACCTCGTCGACGGAGCGCCCAACGCCGTCAAGGAGGGCGTAACACAGGAGGAAGCCGACCAGATCAAGTCCCAGCTCGAAGAGGCCGGCGCAACGGTCGAGGTCAAGTAGCTCGGCGGATAACTAGGCACGACGGGCGAAGGACGAGGGGCGGGCCGCCGCCCCTCGTCCATCCGCTATACTGCGCGTACTACGTCAAGGGCGGCCCTTTGCCCTTGCGTAGGCTTGTCCATATTCGGTATGCTGGCCGGTTCTGGCCGTCCACGTTCGCCTGCTGTCCGCCTGAGACCCACGCCGTTTCCCAAGGGAGGCTTCATAGTTGAATAGAGGGTTTGCTGCGCCTCGCGCGCGCAAGAGTTTTTCGCGTCTGAAGCATGTTCTCGACCTCCCCAACCTGATCGACATCCAGAAGGCGTCCTTCCAGTGGTTCATGGAGGAAGGCCTTCGCGAGACGATCGACGACATCTCGCCGATCGAGGATTACACGGGTACGCTCGCCGTCGAGTTCGCCGAGTACAAGTTCGGAGAGCCGCAGTTCACAATTCAAGAGTGCCGTGAGAAGGACCTGACCTACCAGGTCCCGCTCTCGATGACGGTCCGCTTCGTCAACAAGGAGACGGGCGAGATCCGCGAGCAGACGGTCTTCATGGGCGACTTCCCGATGATGACCGAGTTCGGAACGTTCATCATCAACGGCACCGAGCGCGTGATCGTCACGCAGCTCGTGCGCAGCCCGGGCGCCTACCTGATGGAGCCCAAGGACGCGACGAAGCAGGTGTTCACCGCCAACCTGATGCCGTCGCGGGGCTCCTGGCTCGAGCTGGAGATCGACAAGAAGGGAATCGTCTACGCCCGCATCGACCGGAAGCGCAAGCTCCCGATCACGACCCTGCTTCGGGCGCTGCCCGAGGAGGATCCGTCGACCGGCTTCAAGCTCGACACGAGCTCGAACGAGGCGCTGCTGAAGCTCTTCGACAACTCGGTCTACATCCAGCTGACGCTGGAGAAGGACACAACCGAGAGCGAAGAGCAGGCGCTGATCGAGGTCTTCAAGAAGCAGCGGCCGGGCGAGCCGCCGACGGTCGAGAACGCGCGCAACCTGCTCAACTCGCTGTTCTTCGACCCCAAGCGCTACGACCTGACCAAGGTCGGCCGCTACAAGCTCAACCAGCGGCTCGAGGTCGAGGTGCCGGAGGGCGTCCGCGTGCTGACGACGCAGGACATCCTCGCGCTCGTCAAGCGCCTCGTCGAGCTGCCGGCGAAGCTCGGCGTGCCGGAGGACTCGAAGGACTATGCGGCCGACGGCGCCACGCTCTCGCGCGACCCGATCCGAGGCGAGCTCGACGAGTACGAGGACTTCGGCAACCGGCGCCTGCGGACCGTCGGCGAGCTGATCCAGGAAGCGTTCCGGGTCGGGCTCTACCGGATGGAGCGTGTCGTCCGCGAGCGGATGACGACAGAGGACGTCGACACGATCACGCCGCAGACGATCATCAACATCCGCCCGGTTGTTGCGGCGTTGAAGGAGTTCTTCGGCTCCTCCCAGCTCTCGCAGTTCATGGACCAGACGAACTCGCTCGCCGGGCACACGCACGGGGCACGGCTCTCGGCGCTCGGCGCCGGCGGCCTGACGCGCGAGCGCGCGCCGATCGAGGTCCGCGACGTGCACCCGACGCACTACGGGCGCATGTGCCCGATCGAGACGCCGGAAGGCCCCAACATCGGCCTCATCGGATCGCTCGCGTCCTACGCGACCGTGTCCGAGTTCGGGTTCATCCAGACGCCGTATCGCAAGGTCGTGAACGGCCGGGTGACGGACGAGATCGTCTACCTCGACGCCGCGGAGGAGGCGCAGTACACGATCGCGCAGGCCTCGGAGCCGGTCGACGAGAAGACGGGCAAGTTCCTCCACGACCAGGTGCTCTGCCGGTCGAAGGAAGGCGAGGCCGTGATGGCTTCGCCCAAGGAGATCGAGTACATGGACGTCTCCCCGGCGCAGATCGTCTCCGTCGGGACGGCGCTGATCCCGTTCCTCGAGCACAACGACGCGAACCGCGCACTGATGGGCGCGAACATGCAGCGCCAGGCGGTGCCGCTGATGATCACCGAGCCGCCGCTCGTCGGCACGGGC
>JBKPFE010000268.1:0-4159 GCA_046728705.1 Actinomycetota bacterium | reverse complement strand
AGTGAGAAGACTCGGTCGCGGGACTCGCGAATCGCGCCGCGGTCGGAGCGCTGGAAGGCACCCATCTCGAGGTTCTCGAGCACGCTCATCCGCGAGAAGAGCCGCCGTCCCTCGGGTGACTGGCTGATGCCCATCTTGACGATGTCATGCGGCGGCTCATCGGTGATGTCCCGGCCTTCGAAGCGGATCCGCCCGCGCCGCGGGTGATTGAGGCCGTTGATCGAGCGCAGCGTCGTCGACTTGCCGGCGCCATTCGCGCCGATCAGCGTCACGACCTCGCGCTCGCCTACGTCGATCGAAACGCCCTTGAGAGCCTGGATCGAGCCGTAATACGTATGGACGTCCTCGAGCTCGAGGATCTTGTTCTGCTCAGGCTGCGCGTTCACTGAGCGACCGCCGCAGTCCCCAGATACGCCTCGATCACCCTCGGATCGCGCTGAACCTCGAGCGGTGCGCCCTCGGCGATCTTCTCGCCGTAGTCGAGCACGGTCACTCGGTCTGAGACCCCCATGACCACGCGCATGTCGTGCTCGATCAGGAGCACGGTCAGCTTCTCCTCCTCGCGGAGCCGCGCGACGAAGGCGGTGAAGTCGGCGGTCTCCTGCGGGTTCATCCCCGCGGTCGGCTCGTCGAGCAGGAGCAGCTTCGGCTGGGTCGCCAGGGCGCGCCCGACCTCGAGTCGGCGTTGGTCGCCGTAGGACAGGTTTCGCGCGAACTGCTCCCACTGGTTCCGGGCGAGCCCGCAGTACTCGAGGAGTTCGCGCGCGCGGTCCGCCGCCTGACGCTCCTCCCGCTTGACCCCGGGCGTGCGCAGGACGCTCTTGACGATCCCGCCCTTCAACCGCGCGTGCATCCCGACCATGACGTTCTCGCGCGCGGTCATGTTGTGGAAAAGGCGAATGTTCTGGAACGTGCGGCCGATGCCCCGCTCCGTGATCGCGTGCGGTGGCTTCCCAGTGACGTCCTCGCCGCTGAGCTCGATCCGCCCCGCGGTCGGCTTGTAGACGCCGGTGAGCATGTTGAAGAAGGTCGTCTTGCCCGCGCCGTTCGGGCCAATCAAGCTCGCGATCGCTCCGTCAGGAATCGTGAAGTCGACGTCGTTGACGGCGACGAGCCCGCCGAACTCCTTCCGGAGGTTCTCCGCAGTGAGCAGGTCCCCATTCATTCGGGCGCTCCCCTGACGTCGTAGAGGTACGGCTCCTCTACGCCCTCCTCGAACTCCATCTTGCGCCGGGTGCTCGGGATCAGGCCTTCCGGCTTGAAGAGCATCACGAGGACGAGGATCACGCCGAAGATGCCGAACTGATAGAGCGGAACGTCGATATTGGTGCCGAACGTGTCGTTGATCTCGGCGCCGATGTTCCCGAGTCCCTCCTGGTTCAGGTAGGCGAGGAACCCACCGCCGAGGATCACGCCCCAGACGTTGCCCATCCCGCCGAGGATGACCATGCAGAGGATGAAGATCGAGATGTTGAAGAAGAAGTCATCTGGGAAGGTGCCGCTCTTGAAGCTGGCGTAGTAAGCCCCGGCGATTCCGCCGAAGAAGGCGCCCGCCGCGTATGCCCAGGTCTTCGTCCGCATCAGCGGTACACCCATCGCCGCCGCCGCGATCTCGTCCTCGCGGATCGCAATCCACGCGCGGCCGAGGCGCGAGTCGCGCAGCCTGACCGAGCAGAAGACCGTGAAGAGCAGGAGCACGAGCGCGGTCCAGTAGAAGAGGTTGATGCCGTCTTCGGCAGTGAGATAGTCCGACGGCAGCCCGAACCACCGCTCGAGTGTGTCACCGAAGCCGGGTGGGTCGATCGGATTGATCCCCTGCGCCCCGTTGGTCAGGTTGAAACCGGTACTGAAGAGATTGTCGCCGTTGCGGGCGATCTGGGGCATGATCTCGCCGAAGCCGAGCGTGACGATCGCGAGGTAGTCCCCGCGGAGCCGAAGCGTCGGCAGACCGATGAGCACGCCGATGATGGCCGTGAAGATCGCGGCCATAAAGATGACGATCCAGATCGAGACGTGGAAGCCGGCGGCGTCGGGATTGACGCCGACCGACCCGAAGTGCTTCGACCCGACGCTCTCGCTGAAGTGCGGCGACGCAAACCAGGCTGCGGTGTAGGCCCCCACTGCGTAGAAGGCGACATAGCCCAGATCGAGCAGTCCGGCGTACCCGACGACGATATTGAGGCCAATCGCCATCATGATGAAAATCGTCATCGTTACCGCGGTGTCGACGGTCGGGAACGGGCCGAAGAGCGGGATGTCCGGCAGGTACTCGCGGTAGTACGGGTAAAGGAACGCGAGCAGGATCACGAGAGCGGGGAAAGCTGGGGCACGCACACGACGCGGCAGGCGGTTCCACTGCGTGCGCAGGACGTCGAGGCGCAACAACTCGGACACGCGGCTGCTCAGCTCTTGTCGTCGCGTTCTAGGCATCAGCCACCTTCGGGCGTCCTCTCTCCAAGCAGGCCCTCGGGCCGAAACACGAGGATGATGATCAGGATCGCGAAGATGATCGACTGAGTCCAGTCGCTCCCCGGCGTCGCCCAGCCCAGGCCGTTGTTGAACGACTCGATCATCGCGATCACGAGACCGCCCAGCACGGCGCCGGGCAGGTTCCCGATGCCGCCGACGACGGCGGCCGTGAAGGCGATCAGGCCCAGTCGGAAGCCTTCGTCGTAACGAACGTTGGTGATGTAGAGCGCGTACAGCAGCCCGGCTGCGCCGGCGAGCGCACCCGCGAGGAAGAAGGTGAAGGAGATCGTACGGTTGACGTTGATGCCCATCATCGCCGAGGCATCCCGATCCTGGGCCGTCGCGCGCATGGCTTTCCCCTGCCGCGTGCGCTGCACGAGGAGTATGAGGACAATCAGCACGGGGACCGTGAACAGGAGAACGATCAGCTTGTCCCAGGTGTAGGCGACGCCGCCGATCGTGAAGACCTCGCCCCGGGGGAGGATCGAGTCGACGGAGGTCGGGCGCGCGCCCTTCCAGACGAGCGCGATGTTCTGGAGGATGAACGACATCCCGATCGCCGTGATCAGCGGGGCGAGACGAGGGGCATGGCGTAAGCGGCGGTAGGCGACGAGCTCGATTGTCGTGTTGATCGCGGCGCAGAACGCCATGACGATCACGAGCATCAGCAGGATCATCGACCAGAGGAAGATCCCGGAGTCGCCGGCGAGGCCGAAGCTCGCGACCATCGTCGCCACGAGCATGCCGCCGAGCATGAAGACGTCGCCGTGTGCGAAGTTGATCAGCTCGAGGATCCCGTAGACCAGCGAGTAGCCGAGCGCGACGAGACCGTAGATCGCGCCGTTCGTCAGCCCGATCAGGAACAGGCGGTAGAACTCTGCCGGCGTCTTGATCAGGTTGACGCCGAGCCAGACGACGAGCAGCGCCACGAGCAGGGTCCCGAACGCCGGCGTGACGTAATCAAGCAGGCGCCCGCTGAGGGTCGGAACCGGAAGGCGGCGCGCCTGCGTGACCATGTCTCTTATTGGATGCGCTGGGGGAGGACGGTGTCCTCCCCCAGCACTTACTCCTCGTGTCCTGTCTGCCTACCCCTCGACGAAGCTCAGCTCGGGAGTGAGCGTCTTCACGAACTTCGGCTCGCCGTTCTTGACCTGGAAGAACGTGACCGTGCCGAGGGTCGTGTCGCCGTTCTCGTCGATCTGGAAGTCGCCGAGGATCCCGTCCTGGATGTCCGTCTCGAAGAGCTCCTCCGCAACCCTGGCCCGCTCGTCCGTGCCGGCACGCTCGATCGCGTCGAGGAGCACCTCAGCCGCCTGAGCCGCATAGGCGGTGTACGGATCCACGGTTGACTTGCCCGTCTCGGCCAGGAAGTCGTCGACGAACTCCTTGCCGGCTCCGGTCAGCTGATCGGTCGGGATGCCCGGCTGGGAGATGTACATGCTGTTCGCCGCGGCGCCGGCGCCCTCGATCGTCGCCGAGATCGGCGTCCAGCCGTCCGGCCCGAGCAGCGTGACGTCGTTCCCGAGCCCCGCCCGCAGGTCCTTGACCAGCTTGCCGCCGTTGTTGCAGACGATGCCGCCGAGGAAGACCGCGTCGGCACCCGACGCGTTGATGCGGCTGGCGATCGACTCGTAGCTCGAGGCCTTCTTGTCCCACTTCTGGTTGCCCAAGATCTGAATGTTCTGCTTCT
>JBKPFE010000148.1:0-1486 GCA_046728705.1 Actinomycetota bacterium | reverse complement strand
GCAGAGCGCGTCGGCCTCGAACATGTAATGGGTTGTGAGCAGGATCGTCTTGCCGGCGTCGGCGAGCGAGGCGATCGTCGCGCGGAGCTCCCTCGCGCCCACGGGGTCGAGCCCGATCGTCGGCTCGTCGAGGAATACGACTGGCGGATCGTGGAGCAGGCCGCGCGCGATGTGCAGCCGCTGCTTCATCCCACGGGAGTAGCCCTCGGCGCGCTCCTGCTCTCTCCCTTTCAGGCCGACGAGCTCGAGCAGTGCGTCGATGCGCGGGCGAATCTCGCGAGGTGGCACGCCGTAGAGCTCGGCGAAGTAGCGCAGATTGTCGTAGCCCGACAGCCGCTCGTAGACGCCGCGCTCGCCGCCGAAGACGTACCCGATGCGCTTGCGGACCTCGTGGGCGTCTTTGACGACGTCGTAGCCGAGTACGCGCGCCGTCCCCTTCGTCGGGATCAGCAGCGTGATCAGCATCTTGATCGTCGTCGTCTTGCCGGCGCCGTTCGGACCGAGCAGGCCGAAGAGCTCGCCCTGCTCGATGGCGAAGCTGACGCCCCGGACCGCCTCGACGTCCTTCCACTTCCGCCGCAGCGTTCCGGTGGAGGTTCGGTAGGTGCGATGGAGATCGTGCGCCTCGACGACGGCCATGGCTTGAGCCTAGCTCCCGAACCCGCCGCCTCCCGGCGTCTCGATCCGAAGCACGTCGCCGGGCGCCAGCTCGACGGTCGCCTTCGCGGGAAGGTCGCTCCCGTTGAGCAGGTTGTGTCCGGGCGCACCCGGTCCGCCGCCGTGCGCGCCGGCCGGGCGGTGGGTGCGGCGGTCGCTGAGGATCGAGGCGCGGCAGGCCTCGAGCACCTCGAGCTCACGCACGACGCCGTCGCCGCCGCGGTGTCGACCCCGGCCCCCGGAGCCGAGCCGAAGCTCGTGCCGCCCGACCCGAAGCGGGTACGCGAGCTCGAGCGCCTCGACCGGCGTCGTGAGCGTGTTCGACATCGTCACGTGGACGCCGGAGGGGCCGTCTCCGTCAGGACAGGCACCCTGGCCGCCGCCGAGCGTCTCGTAGTAGGTGAAGCGGTCGTTGCCGAGCGTGAGGTTGTTCATCGTCCCCTGACCCTGGGCCGGCACCGGAACGGCCTCAGCGAACGCGCGGAAGAGCAGGTCCACGATCCGGCAGGACGTCTCGACGTTGCCGCCGGCAACCGCCGCGCCAGGCTCGGCGTTCACGAGCGAGCCCTGCGGCGCAACAATCCGCACCGGCGCGAAGGTGCCCGCCGAGGCGGGCACGTCGGGATCGGTCAGGCAGCGGACGACGAAGTACGTCGCCGACCGTGTGACCGACAGGGGGCAGTTGAGGTTGCCGGGGTGCTGCGCGGCCGTCCCGGCGAAGTCGACCTCCAGCTCGTCGCCGTCGACCGTGACCGCGACTCGGAGCGCGAGCTCGCCCTCGAGCGCCTCCAATACATCGGTCGCTTCGAAGCGACCGTCCGGCAGCCGT
>JBKPFE010000223.1:0-5376 GCA_046728705.1 Actinomycetota bacterium | reverse complement strand
TGCCGATCCCCATCAGCGCCGAGCCGGCCTCGGTCATGATCGCCCGGACGTCCGCAAAGTCCAGGTTGACGATCCCCGGCACGGTGATCAGGTCGGTGATCCCCTGAACGCCCTGGCGCAGGACGTCGTCGGCCATCCGGAAGGCCTCGATGATCGAGGTGCGCTTTTCCACGACCTGGAGCAACCGGTCGTTCTCGATCACGATCAGCGTGTCCACCCGGTCGCGAAGCTCCTCGATCCCGAGGTGCGCCTGCTCCGCGCGGCGCCGACCCTCGAACCCGAACGGCCTCGTCACGACGCCGACCGTGAGCGCGCCGAGATCCTCCTTCGTAACCTCGGCCACGATCGGCGCACCGCCGGTGCCGGTCCCGCCGCCTTCGCCGGCGGTGATGAAGACCATGTCCGCACCCTTCAGGACTTCCTTCAGCTCGTCCCGGCTCTCCTGGGCGGCACTCCGCCCCACCTCCGGATTGGCGCCGGCTCCGAGGCCACGGGTAGCGTCCGCGCCCATCTGAACCTTCACGTCGGAGTCGACGGACAGCAAGGCCTGGGCGTCGGTGTTCGCCGCAATGAACTCGACCCCGCTCAAGCCGGCGTCGACCATGCGGTTGACGGCGTTGGAGCCGCCTCCGCCCACGCCCACCACTTTGATCACCGCCAGGTAGTTGCCGGTTTGCTCACGCACTCTCAACGTCCCTCCACCTCAAGCTCGACTGTAGCTCGTGCCTTTTGTGGTCTCGGCAACGACCCAGCGTAGGGGCACAGACGCGGCCTGTCAACGGACAAAGTAACGCTAAGTCTAAGGCTCGACTTGAGAGTCGAGAGTTGTACCGGCGACGGGGCGTTCGGGGACGGCTACGTCGACGTACGACGCCGTCGAGCCTGAGGCGCGGAGCTCGGCGAGCACGCGCCGGGCGACCTCGACCTTCACAGCGAGGTCAACAGCGTCGCCGAGGCGCACTTCGAAGCGGTCGTGGAGCACCATGGTCAGACCCTCCTCCCCCTCGGCGACGTACCAGACGCGGCGCAGGAAGGACGGCGCGGACGCCCGCAGCGAGGCCAGAGCCCGCACCGCGCGGGCGGGGTGCTCCGCGCGAAGGATGGTTCCGATCTCGGGCTCGAGCCCGCGCGGAATCCAGACGACCGGCAGTGGACGGCGGAGGCGCCGCGTCAGCCTTCGCAGGACCCGACCCTCGCCGGACACGAGCCAGTTCTCGTTCGCCCTGCGCAGCACGGCAACCGGACGCTCGACGCTGACGACGACGCGCAGTCCGTTGGGAAACGACCGGTCGTAGCCGAGCAGGTGTACGTGCGGAAGTCGCTCCAACCGACGCGTGATCGCAGCTTCGTCGATCGCGAGCAGGCTCGTGCCGGCGAGCGGCGCGAGCGCGCGCTCGACGAGCCGGGTCTGGCCGGAGGGCTCCGTCGTCACCTCGACCGAGCGGACGGAGAACACCGTGCTCTCGCGGGCGCCGACGTAGAGCGCCAGCGCCGCGGCGAGCAGCCCGAAGCCGACGGCGAGCGAGCGAACCGACGGCAGTAGCCGCAGGGCCGGAGAGCCCACCCGCGCTTGCGCGCGGGTGGCCGCGAGCTGTCGTCCTCGTGCCACGGCGCTCACTTCGCCGCGCCACAGGCTGCTCCTACACGCGCTCTCCGGCAGGCGGCAGCACCAGTTCGCCGAGGAGCTGGACCTCGTGTTCGAGCTCCACTCCGAACTCGTCGAGCGCACGACGTCGGGCCTCCACCATCAAGGCGATCGCGTCGGCCGAGCGGGCGCCGCCGGCGTTCTCGATGAAGTTCGCGTGGCGCGGAGAGATCTGGGCGCCGCCGATTCTGTAGCCCCGCAGCCCGCAGGCCTCGAGCATCCGACCGGCCGTCAGCTCGTGGTCGGGGTTCTTGAAGACGCTGCCGAATGTGCGCTTGTTGGTTGGCTGCGCGGCCTTACGCTGAGCTTGCATCTCGGCGACTGTCGCCTTGATCTCGTCCGACGGCTTCGCCTCGAGGCGGAACTCCGCGCTCGCTACGACCTCGCCCGCCTCCAGCCTCGAGCGCCGATACTCGAGGCCGAGCTCGGGCGGGCCTCGCCAGTCCGCGCCGGCGGCCGAGACGACGAGTGCCCGGTCGAGCACGCCCGCGACGTCGCCGCCGTAGGCGCCGGCGTTCATCTTCACGCCGCCGCCGACCGTTCCCGGGATGGCGCAGGCGAACTCGATCCCGCCGAGCGACGCAGCGCGCGCGCGGTGGAGGCAGACCGCCAGAGGCGCACCGCCGCCCGCCAGCAGCCGATCGCCCTCGACCGCCGCTCCGGCCAGATCGCGCGTCAGCTTGACGACGAGGCCCTCGACACCGTCGTCGGCCACGAGCAAGTTCGAACCGAACCCGACCACCGAGACAGAAAGGTCGCGCTCCGCCGCCCACTCGAGCGCCCCTACCAGTTCCTCGACGCTCCCGGGCTTGGTGAACCAGCGGGCGGGCCCGCCGGTCCCGAGCGTCGTGAACCGCGACAGTAAGACGTGCTCGTCGATCACGCGAGCTGCTCCAGCACGAGTCCCGCTCCGCGATCGACATCGCCGGCGCCGATCGTCAGCACGACGTCCCCGCTCCGCGCCTGCCCGGCGAGGAAGTGGGCGCCGTCCTCGACCGCCGGCGTCCAGGCGACCGGCATCCCGGGGCGAGTCTCCGTCAGCGCGTTGACGACGAGCTTGCCGTTGACCCCTTCGATCGGCGTCTCGCGCGCGGCATAGACGTCGGTGACGGCGACGACGTCCGCGGCGGCGAGGGCCGTGCCCAGCTCTCGCGCGAGGTGCCGCGTGCGCGAGAACAGGTGCGGCTGGAAGAGCGCGAGCACTCGGCCGTCGGCGTGCTCGCGAACGGCCGAGAGCGTCGCGGCGATCTCGGCCGGGTGGTGTGCGTAGTCGTCGACGACCCGGACGCCGCCGGCGACCCCACGCTCCTCGAGCCTCCGCCCGGCGCCGCGGAACTCCCGCAGCACGGGCCAAGCCTCGTCGCCCGCGACACCCACGAGCTCGAGCCCGGCCAGTGCGGCGGCGGCGTTGCGGCGGTTGTGCTCGCCGGACAGGCGCAGCTCGCCCTCGAACGGCTGGAGCCGGTCACCGCGCACGACTCGCGGCACGCCCGCCAGCCACCGCTCGAACACGTCTTCGAGCTCGGCCTGCGATCGAAACTCGCTGTGGTGGTCGAGATCGATGTTGGTCACGACCGCGATCTGCGGCCGCAGCTGCTCGATCGTGCGGTCGGACTCGTCGCCCTCGACGACCAGCCATCCCGACCCGGCGCGGGCGTTGCCGTCGAGCTGCGGGATCTCGGCGCCGATCAGGAACGACGGATCGTGCCCGAGACGGTCGAGCACGAACGCGATCATCGCGGCCGTCGTCGTCTTCCCGTGCGCGCCCGAGACGACCATCGCGTCCTGGAGCGAGACCAGCTCGGCGAGAAACTCGGCGCGGCTGCGGCCCGGGGCGCGACCTGCGAACGCCGTCGAGACGACGGTCTCGGCCCCGGCCGGTACCCGCGGAATCTCCTCGGCGATGTCAACGGGGATACCGGCCGCCCGAACGTGTTCGAGATACGGCGTCTCGTAGCGGTCCCACCCGGCCACCTCGGCTCCCCAGGCCTGCGCCAGCAGCGCGTAGCCGCTGAGACCGGCCCCGCCGATCCCGACGAAGAAGAGCTTCCTACCGTCCAGCGGCCGCAAGGGCCATCAGCTCCTCCGCGATCGCGTCGGCGGCATTTGGTCGCGCGATTCGGGCCATCGCGTCGGCCATCTCACCCAGCCGGCCCGGATCGCCGAGCAGCGAGCGGGCCAGGCCGGGAACGAGTCCGAGCTCCTCCTCCGCGATCACGACGGCGCCACCGGCTTGCTCGAAGTAGCGCGCGTTCCTCGTCTGGTGGTCCGCGGTTGCGAACGGGTAGGGCACGAGGATCGCCGGGCGCTCGGCGGCGGCGAGCTCCCACACGGAGCCTCCTGCGCGAGCGAGCACGAGGTCGGCAGCCGCCAGCGCCGCGCCGAACTCCGGAACGAACGGCAGCAGACGGTAGTCGGGCCGCGAGACGCGCTTGGCAAGCGCTGGGAAGTCACGCTCGCCACTCAGATGAAGGACGGCCGGGCCGGCGACGCCGAAGCTCTCGGCGGCAAGCTCGTTGAGGCTCTTGGCGCCCTGGCTGCCGCCGAAGACGAGCAGGACCGGGCCTTCCCTGAAGAAGAAGCGTTCCCGCGCCTCCTCTCTCGAGATCGTCACGCGGGATTCGGACGGAATCGGCCTGCCGGTCACCCGGTACTTCGCTCCTTCGCGTCCCGGGATCGGGAACGAGAGGAAGATGCGCCGGGCGAACGGCGCCGACAGCCGGTTCGCGAGGCCGAGATGGGCGTCGGCCTCCATCAGCGCAGCCGGGATCCGCTGCCCCGCCGCCGCGAGGATCATCGGCCCAGCGACGTATCCGCCGCCCCCCAGGACCACGTCCGGCCGGCGCCGCCGCAGAATCCGGCGGCAGGCCCGGACGGCGCCCAGAGCGCGCATCGCCGCCCTCACCTGCGCGATGCCCGGGCGTCGAGGCAGCCCGGAGATCTCGAACGTGTCGAACTCGAAGCCCGCCTCCGGGACGAGCTTGGCCTCAAACCGCCCGGCGGACCCGGCGAACGTCACGGCGGCGCCGCGGGCGCGCAGCGCCTCGGCCACCGCCAGAGACGGAAGCACGTGTCCGGCGGTTCCGCCGGTTGCGATCAGGCACACGGGACCTGCTTGACGCTCGGCCATCATCCCCGGCGATGTTAAGGAGAATGCCGACGGCGGCGAGCACGACGACCAGGCTCGAGCCCCCGTAGGAGACGAACGGCAGCGTGATCCCCGTGAGCGGCGCCGCTCCCATCACCGCAGCAAGGTTGATCAGGGCCTGGCCGCAGACGAGGGTGGTGATCCCGGCGGCGAGCCGCTTGCCGAACGGATCGCGGCAGGCGAGCGCGACGCGGAAGCCGGCGTACGCGAAGGCGCCGTACGCGGCGATCAGCGCGGTGGCGCCCACGAGCCCGAGCTCCTCGCCGATGATCGCGAAGATCATGTCCGTGTGCGCCTCGGGCAGGTAGTTCGCCTTGAGGACGGACTGGCCGAGACCCTCGCCGAAGATCCCCCCGGAGCCGAGCGCGATCATCGCCTGCACCGGCTGGTAGCCCGCGCCCTGCGCGTCGTCCCAGGGGTTGAGGAAGCTGAGCAGACGCGCTCGCCGGTAGGGCTCGAACCACGCCGCGGCGAGAACGAGCGCCACGCAGAGGCCCCCCGCCGTCGCCAGCAGGCGCGCGGGAACGCCGGACACGACCAGGACGCCGCCGATCATGACGACGATCGTGATCGCGGTTCCAAG
>JBKPFE010000332.1:0-1688 GCA_046728705.1 Actinomycetota bacterium | reverse complement strand
TGGGGCGAGGCGATGGCTTTCGGCCTCCCTGTCGTCGGCTGGCGGGCCGGGAACCTCCCATACCTGGCGGAGGATGAGCGCGAAGGACTCCTGCTGGAGCCGGGCGACGTCGACGCCCTGTCGCAGGCGCTGTTGCGGCTCGCACTCGACCGAGATGTCCGGGCGAGGCTCGGAGCGGCGGCAAAGCGCCGTGCCCTTGCGCGGCCAACGTGGGAGGCCTCCGCGGCACGCTTCTTCGGGGCGATCCGGGAGTGTCTGGCGTGAGCATCGTGCGCAGCTCTCGGCTCGCAGCGACGCATCGTGCTAGGTCGCCGACCGCGGGCCGCATGTTCGCCTGGCGCTCGGACCGACGGAAGAACCGAGCTACTCAAGATGCTCGACCAAGAGGATCTACCGCGCGCAATCCGATGCGGCTGTGCCGGCTGCACCTATCTCGTTGCCGGCAAAGAACGCGAACAGAACTGAACGCCTCGGCGCCTTCAGTGGACCCCGACGCGGGCTGCGCGGGCGAGAGTTTGGCGAAGCTTGTTCAGCGCACCAGCCTCGATCTGCCGTGCCCGCTCGGCGGTCAGCCCGAGCCCGGCGCCGATCTCGCTCAGCGTCTGCGCTTGCTCGCCGAGCCCGTAATGGGCCCGGATGACCGCCCGCTCGCGATCGTCCAGCACGTCGGTCAGGTCACGCACATCACCGATCTCGAGGTCGTCGAGCACCTGCTCGTACGCTTGTTCAGCGACGGGATCGACGATCGTGTCCCCGACCATCACAGTGGCCTCGCCCTCCGTGCTCAGCCGTTCCTCCATGCCACGCGGTGTACGCTCGGTCGCCTGCAGGCTCTCGAGCTGCGCCAGCGTCAAACCGGTCGCGCTGCTCAGCTCCTCGTTAGTGGCTTCGGTGCCGTGGGCCTGCAGGTGCTCACGACGTACTGTCCTGATCTGAGCAAGAGCTCGAACCGCGCGGTCGGACAGTGCCACGGGTCGGGTTAGCTCCGCGACGAGCTCCTGCATGGCCTTGCGTACCCAGAACGAGGCGTATGCCCAGAACGGCGTTCTCAGGCTGGGGTCGTACCGCCGCGCGGCAAACAGCAAGCCGGCCACCCCCTCCTGAACGAGTTCCCGGCGCTCCACGCCGCCGCTGTAGAAGCTCAGGGCGAGGCCGGCGATCGCCGGGAGGTTTGCCTCGACGAGCTTCTTGCACGCATCAGCGTCACCGCCTTCGGCTGCGATCACCAGATCCCGCTCCTGCCGCGTGCTGAGATGTTCGGCCTGGCTCATTGAACCGAGGCGTCACGCCGTAGCTGATGAGGTTGTTCGGCCACCACCGTCCCCAGGTCGCGGAGGCAGCCTCGATTGTTGCAGCCGAAGCGTGACCTAGGGAGGCCGGCCCTCCTTGCGTTCGCGCCAAGCCGGCTTATTGAGGTCGTAGGGCAATGAGGTCACTCAATTCGACGGAGGTCGACATGAGCAGCACCCAGGCAACCACCGAAGAAGCAACCGAGGTCCGTCCCTTCCATGTCGAGGTGCCGGAAGAGGAACTGGGCGACCTCCGCAGGCGCATCGCCGCGACCCGGTGGCCCGAAAGGGAAACCGTCGCAGACGAGTCACAGGGCGTGCAGCTCGCCACGATGCAGAAGCTCGTGCGCTACTGGGGCACCGAGTACGACTTCCGGAGGGTCGAGGCGAGGCTGAACG
>JBKPFE010000372.1:0-2494 GCA_046728705.1 Actinomycetota bacterium | reverse complement strand
ATGATCCCTGATTGGCCGTGTTCGATCACTTCGGGCACGGCGCCGCGGTTCGTCGCGATCACCGGCGTCCCGCACGCCATCGACTCGATCATGACGAGGCCGAACGGCTCCTCCCAGTCGATCGGGAACAGGGTCGCTCTGGCGTCCTGGAGCAGCTCGACCTTCTGGCCATGCGACACCTCGCCGAGGTACTCGATCCCGTGGATCCCGAGGTGCGGCTCGACGAACGCCTGGAAGTACTCCCGCTCCTTCGGCTCCTGCAGCTTCCCCGCGATCTTGAGCGGCACCTCGCGTTCCATCGCCACTGCGATCGCGCGGTGGCACCCCTTGTCCGGGCTCATCCGTCCCAGGAAGAGCAGGTAGTCGCCGGTATGCGGCTTGCAGGGATAGACGGAGAGGTCGAGCGCGTTCGGGCAGTTCGCCAGCCAGGGCAGGTCGGGCTTCGGCCGCCGCTGGTTGATGGAGATCGAGATCAGGTGGAGGTTGGGGACGAGACCGGCGAGCTGCTCGTACATCTCGCCGGGCTCACCGTTCAGCGGGCCGTGGACGGTGTGGACGACCGGCGCCTCCGCCAGTCCCGAGAGCGCGACGCCGAGCATTCCTGTGTGGTCGTTGATCACGTCGAACTCGGCCGCGTTCGTGTAGCAGGCGAGGGCGTGGTTCAGCTCCCAGTGCGAGCGGCCGATCCACTGGCTCGGCGCCTCCTCGTAGACGTATGAGAGCTTCGCCTTCGTTCGCGAGTCGCCGGAAGCGAAGAGAGTGACGTCGTGGCCGGCCTCGGCGAGCCCGTCGGCCAGAAGCGCCACGATCCATTCGATGCCGCCGTAGCCCGACGGCGGCACCGGGAACCACACTGGGCTGAGAACCGCCACTCTCAACTGTTCGTCGCTCATGCCGCAGTCACCCGAACGCTGCCTTCCTCCAGTCTGATCTCCCAGGGTTGGTCGAAGGCGCGCACACCCGAGAGTCTGAGCGATCCGGCCCAGGCAGGGAGCTCTGACGGCGCAATCGTCTCGAGCGTGCTCTGTCGCCGGTCAGGCTGGAGCCCGAGCAGCAGCTGGAGCAGGAGCACCGCCGTGCCCGCCGCCCAGGCCTGCGGCCGCGCCGCGGTCGGGTAGGCGATCGGGAACCGCGTCTCCGTCCGCGGCATGCCGGCAAAGACCTCCGGGAGCTGGTAGTCGAAGTGCCGCCCCGCGGTCAACATCTGACGGATGATGCGGTAGGCCTCGGGCCAGCGGCCGTAGCGCACCAGGCCCCAGGCGATCAGCGAGTTGTCATGGGGCCAGACGGTCCCGTTGTGGTACGCGAGCGGGTTGTAGCCCCGATCCTCCGAGGACATCGTCCGAACGCCCCAGCCTGACCAGAGCGCTTCGCCCATCAGCTGGTCGACGACGGCGTCGACGCGCTCCGCAGGGACGATTCCGCTCCACAGCAGGTGTCCGATGTTCGAGCAGAGCGAGTCGACCCGGTTGTCCTCGGCGTCGAGCGCGAGGGCGTAGTAGCCGTTGCGATCCTCCACCCAGAAGACGTCGTTGAAGCGCCGATGGAGCTCCTCGGCCTCCTGCTCGAGCCGGTCGGCGAGCTCGCGGTCGCGCCAGGCCTCGCGGGCGAGCTCGGCCATGCGCCGCTTGGCGTCGTAGACGTAGCCCTGCACCTCGCAGGGAGCGATCGGAGGATCGGCCAGGCGCCCGTCCGCAAAGCGCTGCGAGTCGTACGAGTCCTTCCAGGACTGGTTGTCGAGCCCATGGCGGCTACGCTTCTTGTACTCGACGAACCCGTCGCCGTCGAGATCGCCGCGGGTCGCGATCCACTCGAGCGCCCGGAGCGCGCTGTCCTTGAACTCGCGGACGAGGCCGGCGTCGTCCGTCCACCGCCAGACCTCCGAGAGCAGGATCAGGTAGAGCGGCGTGGCATCGATGGTTCCGTAGTAGGTGTCGTGCCAGGCTCGCGCCGCCTTCCCGCTGCGGACCTCGTGGACGATCTTGCCGGGCTCGGCATCGCGGATCGGGTCGTCGACGGTCGCCTGGAGGGCGCGGAGGGCTTGGAGCGCAGTCACGGCGAGCTCGGGACCGAAGAGAAGGGTCTGGAGGCACGTGATCAGTGTGTCCCGCCCGAACACGGTCATGAACCAGGGCATGCCGGCTGCGGGAAGCCTCCCGACGCCGCCGTCGCTGCCGCCCATCCTGAGCGAGGCGAGATCCGACACCGACCGTCCGAACGAATCCGCGAGATCGTCCCAGCTCGCGCGAAGCTGCGGAACGCGCAGATGCCACGCCGCGAGCGACTCGCGCACGCGGGCGAGCTCGTCGCCGAACCGGCGCTCGGCAAGCCGCGGCACCACGGGCTCGCCGTCCGGTGAAGGAACGATGTCGAGCCGCAGGTCCCACCGTTCCTTCGGCTCGAGCTCGATGCGGTAGGTCATCCGGCCGGCCTCGTCGACCCGTCCCGGGCGCGACAAGATCACCTGCGTCTGTGCTGGGACGCCGGTCTCGTC
>JBKPFE010000145.1:0-4147 GCA_046728705.1 Actinomycetota bacterium | reverse complement strand
GCGCCGCGCTGGAGAAGGACGTCGGTGAAACCGCCGGTGGAGGCGCCGACGTCGAGGCAGCGCCGGCCGGCGGGATCGACGCCGAACGCCTCGAGCGCGTGGTCGAGCTTCTCGCCGCCCCGGGACACGAACCGCGGCGGCTCGGTCAGCTCAAGCGGTGCCGTTTCGTCGACCTGCTGCCCCGCCTTGTCGAACCCGGGCACCCGCCCGGCCATGACGAGTGCCTGCGCCTGGGCGCGAGACTCGGCAAGGCCACGCTCGACGAGCAGCACGTCGAGCCGCTTCTTCATGGTCCGTAGGCTAAATGCGTGGTTCATCGCCTCGCCGTCACCGTCATGGCCGCACTTGCTCTAGTGCTGGTGGCCGTCGCCCGGCCGGCCGAGGCCCCGCCGGTCACGCTCCGGATCGTCTTCCCGGAGGGCTTCACCGTCCGCAAGATGGCCGACCGCGTCTCCGAGGTGCGGAAGATCGCGATCCGCAAGCGGCACGTCACGCCAAGACTGACCGGTGTCGCATACAGGGTCGCGGCTGCCCGCGCCCGCGCCCCGCGTGCGTTCAGGCCCTATCTCAAACGGCGGAGCATCGAGGGCTTCCTCTTCCCGTCGCTCTACGAGTTCACCCAGCACACACCAGCCTCCGAGGTGATCGCGCAGCAGCTCGACGCCTTCGAGGAGCGCTGGAGGACGATCGACCTCCGAGGTACGCGCGCCCGGAACACGAACGCGTACGACGTCCTGATCATCGCCTCGATGATCGAGCGGGAGACGGTCGTGCCCGCGGAGCGCCGGCTCGTATCCGCAGTGATCTACAACCGCCTGAAGAATGACATGCCGCTGGCGATCGACGCGACGCTCCGCTACGGGCTGGGGATCCCAGGCACCAGGCCGCTGACGAAAAAGCAGCTCCAAAGCAACTCGCGGTACAACACGCGGCGCTTCACGGGGCTGCCGCCGACCCCGATCGGGAATCCGGGCGTCCCGTCGATGCGAGCTGCCGCCCGGCCGGCGGCGCGGAACTACCTTTACTACCTGCGGAAGCCCAACAGCATCCGCCATTTCTTCACAACCGACGAAGAGGAGTTCTGCGCGAAGGTTCGCGAGTACGGCTACGGAGACTGCTAGGTGGAAGCGTTCGGCACGGATTCGGCGTGGAGCTGTCACATTCTCGTGTCGCTCCGGCAGATAGCGTGCTCGTAGGGGCACCCGGGGTGCCCTTGGGGGATGTTGGCGTAGGGTCAAGGTGGACCTTCGCGGCGAGCGATGCGCGAGTACGAGCAGGATCAGGACGGCATCTGGCGCGACGGGGTCTTGCTCGACCTCTTGCCGCGCGAGCTCTCCTAAGCGGCCCGGGCCACGAGCTCGTCGACGAGCTCCCCCAGCACCCACGTATCTGCGTCGATCGCGTCCAGCCGGGCGCGGGCCGACGCCTCGGTCTCGGTCGCAAGCGCCCGTGTCCCTTCCGGACCGAGCTCCCGCGCTAGCCCGTCTTCGTCGAGGAGGTCGTCGACGACTTGGTAGAGGAAGCCGTAGTCGGTCCCGAATGCACGCCAGGGCTCCTGGTCGGCGCGGGGCACAGCCGCCGCCCACAGACCGCACCCGACCGCGGCGTCGAACAGCCGGCCGGTCTTCAGCCGGTTGAGCTCGGCGCGATCGCTCCTCGCGCCGTCGATGTCGAGGTACTGCCCACCGATCATTCCGAGCGTCGCCCCCGCCAGCTCCTGGGCCATCTCCGGCCCGGAGGCGACCGCCAGCCTGAACGCCTCCGCCAGGAGCGCGTCGCCGGCGAGGATCGCCGGGGCTTCCCCGAACCGGACATGCGTCGTCGGCCGGCCCCGCCGCTCCTCGTCGTCGTCCAGTGCCGGCAGGTCGTCGTGGACGAGCGAGAACGAGTGGATGAGCTCGAGCGCCGCCGCGGCGGGCAGAGCTTCCTCGATCTCGCCGTCCGCCGCCTCGGTCGTCGCCAGGCAGAGCACCGGCCGGATTCGCTTGCCACCGCCCTCCAGGGCGTAGCGCACGGCTTCCTCGAGCCCGCCGAGCTCAGAAGACAGCTGCAGGCGGTCGAGGTACTCCTCGACGGCGGCGCGGAGCTCCTCAGCCCGTTGCATCGGCCTCGCGCTTGGCCTGCGAGAGCGCGGCCTCGACTTCCTTCGCGATCTCGGCGAGCTCGCTGAGCACTTCGATCGCCGTCTCTGGATCGGAGGTCGACTCGAGCCGGGCGCGAGTTTGCTCCAGCCGCTCCATCAGCTGCTCGGCGCGCTGGAGGGATTCTTCGGCGCTCACTTGGGCGCAGCCTCCCGGGCGATGCGGCCGAGGATGCCGTTGACGAGCTTGCCGGCCTCGTCCGAGGCGAAGCGCTTCGCCAACCGGACCGCCTCGTCGATCGCCACCTCCGTCGGTACGCGGCCGGTCTCCAGCTCGTAGATCCCGATCCTGAGGATGTTCCGCTCGAGCGCGCCAAGGCGGTCGGCGGGCCAGTCCTCCGTCGCCTCGTCGATGCGGCGGTCGAGCTCGGAGGCGCGCCCGGCGACGGCCTCGGCCGTATCCCGCGCGAACTCGTCGACCTCGCCCTCATAGGTCGAGCCGAGCGGCTTACCGGTCAGATCCCACTGGAAGAGCATGAACAGCGCGGCGCGGCGCGCTTCCCGGCGACTCGTCACGCTTCAGCCTCCGCGAGTGCCGGGAGCGACTCGGCGACGTCGTCGAGATAGCTCGTCGAGTAGTTCCCCCGTGCGAAGCCTTCGCTGCGGATCACCTGTGCAGCGGCGGCGATCGTCGTCGGAATCCCCACGACCTCGAACTCGTTCAGCGCGCGCAGGCAGCGTGCGAGCGCGCGGTCGCGGTCGGGAGCCCACGCGACCACCTTCGCGAGCAGCGAGTCATACTGCGGTGGGATCACCGCTCCGTCCTGGACATGGGTGTCGACGCGGATGCCCGGCCCGAGCGGTGGACGGAAGCGCTCCACCGCCCCCGGCATCGGCAGGAAGCCGCGGGCAGGATCCTCGGCGTTCACGCGTACCTCGATCGCGTGGCCTCGCCGCGGCGCCCGGCCGGTCTGCTCGAGCGGCTCGCCCGCCGCGATCCGGACCTGCTCGTGGACGAGGTCGATGCCCGTCACGAGCTCGCTGACGGGATGCTCGACCTGGAGCCGGGCGTTCAGCTCGATGAAGTAGAACGAGCCGTCGGAACCGAGCAGGAACTCGAAGGTGCCCGCGTTCGTGTAGCCGATCGCTCGAACTGCCCGCTCGACGGTCGACTCCATCTCCTCCCGCAACTCCGGCGTCAGCGCCGGCGACGGCGACTCTTCGATCAGCTTCTGGTAGCGGCGCTGAATCGAGCACTCCCGCTCGCCGAGCGTAAGCACGCCGCCGTGCGAGTCTCCGAGCACCTGGATCTCGACGTGGCGAGCAGGCACGATCGCCTTCTCGAGGTAGAGGCGGCCGTCGCCGAACGCGGCTTCCGCCTCCGCCTCTGCCGTCGCTACGGCTCCCTCGAGCTGTTCCGGCGTCGCGACCAGCCGCATGCCCTTCCCGCCGCCGCCGGCGGTCGCCTTCAGCAGTAGCGGGAACCCGAGCTCCTCCGCCGCACCCGCATGCTCGTCGGCTTCGAGCGGCGGCGTGCCCGGAGCGAGCGGGACGCCGGCGGAACGCATCTCCTCGCGCGCCGAGGCCTTGTCGCCCATCAGCGCCAGGACTTCAGACGACGGACCGATGAAGACCAGGTCGTTCTCGGCGCATGCCTCGGCGAACGCAGCGTTCTCGGCGAGGAACCCCCAGCCGGGGTGCACTGCCTGGCACCCGGTCGTGTTCGCGGCGGCGATGACCGACGGGATGCGCAGGTAGCTCTCGCCGGCAGCGGCCGGCCCGATGCAGACCGCCCGGTCGGCAAGCCGGACGTGCAACGAGTCCTCGTCGATGGTCGAGTACACGGCTACCGCCTCGATGTCCAGCTCGTGCAGCGCGCGGATCACGCGCACGGCGACCTCGCCCCGGTTGGCGATCAGGACGCGGTTAAACGGCATCGAGCGGCCGCCCCAGCACCGGCTCGATCTCGAACAGAAGCTGGCCGAACTCGACTGGGTCGCCGTTGGCGACGTGAATCCTCCGGACGATTCCGTCGAGCTCAGCCTTGATCTCGTTCATCAGCTTCAT
>JBKPFE010000106.1:0-1016 GCA_046728705.1 Actinomycetota bacterium | reverse complement strand
GCGCGTGCTCGTCACGACGCTGACGAAGAAGATGGCGGAGGACCTGACCGACTACCTGCTCGAGTCGGGCGTCAAGGCGCGCTACCTCCACTCGGAGATCGACACGCTCGACCGGATCCAGCTGATCCGCGAGCTGCGGCTGGGCGACTACGACGTCCTGGTGGGCGTCAACCTGCTCCGTGAAGGGCTCGACCTGCCCGAGGTCTCGCTGGTCGCGATTCTGGACGCCGACAAGGAGGGCTTCCTGCGCGGGAAGACGGCGCTGATCCAGACGATCGGCCGCGCCGCCCGGAACACGAATGGCAAGGTGCTGATGTACGCGGACAAGCACACGGAGGCGATCAAGGGCGCGCTCGACGAGACCAACCGGCGTCGCGCCGTGCAGCTCGCGTACAACGAGGAGCACGGGATCACCCCGGAGTCGATCCAGAAGGGCGTCTCCGACATCGCCGAGTTCCTCTCGCTGGAGGCGCCCACCGTGCCGAAGCGGCGGCGCGGTGCCAAGAAGGTCGAGGGAATGCCGCCCGACGAGCTCGAGCGCCTGATCGTGACGCTCGAGGAGGAGATGTTCGCCGCAGCCGAGGAGCTTCGATTCGAGTACGCCGCCAAGCTGCGGGACGAGATCAAGGAGCTGCGGCGGGAGCTGCAGGCTGCGGCCGAGGCGGCCGCGTAGAGCCCACACGACGAAAGGAGCCGGCATGTGCCGCAACATCCGTGTCCTCTACAACTTCGATCCGTCGGCGACCGAGGAGGAGATCCAGGCCGCCGCGCTCCAGTACGTCCGCAAGGTCAGCGGCTCGACCCACCCGTCTCGCGCGAACGAGGAGCCGTTCGAGCGGGCGGTGGAGGCTGTCGCCGCCGCGACCAGGCGGCTGCTCGGCGAGCTGACGACCTCGGCAGCGCCGCGCGATCGAGAGCGCGAGGCCGCACGAGCCCGCGCTCGGGCCGAGCAGCGCTTCGGCACCGCCTGACCCTGACCTACTCGTACGGGTCTTCCGGCGCTGGGATCTCGACGA
>JBKPFE010000001.1:0-3889 GCA_046728705.1 Actinomycetota bacterium | reverse complement strand
CTGCACGAGCGAGTTCGCGCAGTTGCCGACGCCGACGATCGCGACGCGGACGCGGTCCTCGCTCCTGGCCGAGCTTCCGTTTCTGGATGGCATGAGTTCCTTTCTCCTGCTGGGGACGGCGGCACCGAGCCGCTCGCCGAGGATCTCGACGATCAGGTCATTAGTGCCGCGGCCGCGCTCGGCGGCCCGGGTCGTGAGCTTGTCCTTGAGCGCCGCAGGCATACGCAGCAGTACGTCGCCCTTTCCCTTCGGCGGAGCGCCCTTGCGCCCGCTGGGCTCGAAGGGGACGGCAAAGCGCGCGGCCAGGATCCCGACGGCAACGTCATTGAGACTGCTGCCGGCCCGGGTGACCTCCGCGGCCAGTCGCTCCTTCAGCTCGCCCGGCATCCGGACGAGGACGTCTCTCCTGCTAGCACTCAAGTGCTAGCAAGTATACCTGCAAGTAAACCTAGTACTGCTTCAGCTGGCGGCGAACGTGGTTGATGCGCTGGACGACTGTCAGCCACGCGGTGACATTCAGCAGGTATACGGCCCAGGGCAGGAGTCCCCAGGGGGCCAGGAAGAGACCGGTGACGATCACGGTTACCCGCTCCGCGCGGCTGCCGATGCCGACGTCACCCTTCAGCGTCAGCGCCTCGGCCCGAGCCCGTGTGTAGCTCACCAGGAAGGACGCCGTCAGCGCCGCGAAGGTGGCGCCGAGCGCGATCTGGTTTCCGTCCCTCGCGAAGACGAGGCCGATCGCGCCGAGCATGACCGCTTCGCCGAGGCGGTCGGTGGTTGAGTCGAGGAAGGCGCCGAAGGGCGTTCCCTTGCCGCTCTGCCGTGCGAGCGCACCGTCGAGCACGTCGAGCAGGGAGCCCGCCCAGAACAGGATCGCGCCCGTCCAGAACCACAGGATCTCGTTCCGGTCCTCGAAGTAGACGGCGACCGCGGCAACAGTGCAGAGGGACAAGCCCAGCACCGTGAGCGTGTCGGGCGTGATCCGCGTGCGCCCGAGCCCGACGATCGAGCGCGCGGCGAGCCGCCGGACGCCCGTGGTGTAGCCCTCCTTGACGCGGGCCGCGCCTTCGCCCACTTACGTAACGCGCACGAGCGCCCGCTTCAGCGGTCGGCGGTGAATGACCGCGGCGGCTACGAGCACCACGGCGATGCCGGCGACAATGTCCAGCCAGAAGTGGTTGGCGGTCGCCATCACCGCGAACCAGACCCAGGCCGGCCAGAGCAGCCAGAGCGCCTTCAGCCAGCCGGGGCGGACAAGGATCGCCAGGGTGACGCCGACGATCAGCGCATCGGCTGCGTGCAGGCTCGGCATCGCGGCATAGGGGTTCGACGCCAGCTGGACGAGGGTCGATCCGTGGTTTGCGGCGCCGACGACGGCCAGCGTGTCCACGAAGCCGAGCTCGGGGAAGTAGCGCGGCGGCGCGGTCGGCAGCAGCACGTAGCCGACCAGCCCGATCACGTTGGCGAGCATCAGTAGGTTCCGGAAGCGGATGAAGTGGTCGTAGTGGCGGAAGTAGACCCAGAGCAGCGCCAGTCCGACGACGGCGAACTGCGACAGCCAGTAGGTCCAGGAGGTGAGCACTCCAAGGAGGTGGTACGACTCGATCCAGCTCTGGAGCGAGAGCTCCCAGAGGCCCGTGGCGCGCCGCTCGACGTCGATGACGCCACGCGCGTTGTCGAAGGCCACCGACGGGCTCCGATCGGCGATCCCGCGTGCAACCTGGTAAGCGAGGACGAACCCGAACCAGATCAGGACCTGGCGGAAGAGGTCAAGCCAGCCGCGTGGCAGCAGACGGCGTTCGGCGGCGGCGACCGAAGTCATACGTTGATTCTATGCAGGCACCCGGATCCAGCGCGATGAGCGAGTTCTCCCTCGAAGCGATCACTCAAAGCGGCTACCTGAGAGCCGGCTTCGCCGAGCACTACGACGCTTATCGACCGCGACCGCCCAACGTCCTCCTCGACGCGCTTGTGCGCTATGCCACCAGAGTGCGCCCACGCCGGGTCGTGGACCTCGGGAGCGGCACCGGCCTTTCCACGCGTGCCTGGGCCCAACGAGCGCACGACGTTGTCGGGGTCGAGGCCAACTCCGCGATGCTCGCCGTGGCGGAGGCGAATACGGACGAGGCTAACGTGCGCTACGTCAAGGCCTTCGCCAACGAGACCGGGCTGCCGGACGAGTTCGCCGATCTCGTCACCTGCTCCCAGTCGTTCCACTGGATGGAGCCCGTGTCGACGCTGCGCGAAGCTGCGCGCCTGCTTAGACCCGGCGGTGTCTTCGCGGCGTATGACTACGACGTCCCGCCGCTCGTGCACCCAGACATCGACGCCGCGTACACCGAGTACCTTCGGCAGCGACGCCGGTTCCGTGAGCGGCACAGGCTCCAAGCGGGGTGGACGCGTACCCCGAAGCACAAACATCTCCAACGCATCGACGAGAGCGGCTATTTCCGCTTCGCCCGGGAAGCGGTGTTCCACGATGCGTTCGAGGTCGGCAGCGACGAGATCCTGGGCTTTGCGCGCAGCCTCGGTCTGGTGCCGGAGCTCACCGCGCTTGGAGTGAGCGAGGAGGAGTTAGGGCTCGTCAGGCTCGAGGAGACGGTCACTCGCGTGCTCGGCGGCCGCCGCACCGCCTGGGTACTCGGGTACCGCGCCCGGCAAGGTGTGAAGTAACTACCCGCCGATTTGGCTCATTGACCGCGACGCCCGCACGAAGCCAGGATCGTTGATCTTGTGCTTGAGCTCCTTGTGGCGGACGGCCCAGCGGATCAGCTCAGCGAGCTCCTCGTCGGTTGCGCCCTCGCGCAGGGGCGTCTTCAAGTCCCATTCGCGCCGCGAGAAGAGGCAGGTCCGGAGTTGGCCGTCGGCGGTGAGTCGGATCCGGTCGCAGGAGGAGCAGAAGGGCTCCGAGACGGGGCTGACGAATCCCACCTCGCCCGCACCGTCGGCGAATCGGAACCGCCGCGCGGTCGATGACGCCTTCGCCGGAATCTCCACGAGCGGCCAATGCTCTTCGATCAGCGTGCGGATCTCGGCGCCGGTGAGGACGTCGTCACCGTCCCAACGCTCCTCGGCGTCGAGCGGCATGAACTCGATGAAGCGGACGACGTACGGCTTCCGGCGAGCGAGCTCGGCGAGGGCCGGCACTTCCTCCTCCGTGAAGCCGCGGATCGCGACGCAGTTGACCTTGATCGGCCGCAGCTCGCTGTAGCGCTCGGCCTCGGCGAGCCCGGCCAGCACGCGGTCCAGTGCGTCGCGCCGGGTGATCTCTGCGAAGCGGACGTGCGAGAGCGAGTCCAGCGAGACGTTCAGACGCTTGAGGCCCGCGTCGACGAGCGGCCCGGCAAATCGGTCGAGGAGCACGCCGTTCGTGGTCAGCGAGAGGTCGGTGACGCCTTCGACCTCGGCCAGCATCGAGACGAGGACGGGCAGCTCGCGTCGTGCGAGCGGCTCGCCGCCGGTCAGCCGAACTTCCTCCACGCCCATCGCCCCCAGCACTCGCACCACACGCTCGAGCTCCTCGAAGCTGAGGATCTCGTCGCGTCCGAGCCACTCGAGCCCTTCCGCCGGCATGCAGTAGCGGCAGCGAAAGTTGCATTTGTCCGTCACCGAGACCCGGACACTCTTGATCTCGCGGCCCCAGCTGTCGACGAGCGGCTCCACGGGGGAAGCGTACCCCCAAGGTTTGGCGGGTGAGCACGTGCGAAACACTGTGCTCATGATCGACCCAGAAGAACGCCGCGAAGAGGAGCTGCCGGACGAGGAACGCCCGCACCCCGACGTCGAGCACCCTGGGGATCCCGAGCAGCAGGAGGAGCGGGCGCCCGAGGAGCGGCCGGCGGATCCGCCGGTCGGGCCTCCTCTGACCCCCTGACCGACACGCCCACCA
>JBKPFE010000293.1:0-5497 GCA_046728705.1 Actinomycetota bacterium | reverse complement strand
AGCGCCTCAGCTGCCAGCTCGCATCACCCGGACCGCATGAATCACACCGTTCGGATGATGCTCATCCTCCCGAGCCGGGAGAATGCTGGTGAGCAATGGAGGCGAGTAACGCCGGCATCAGCGTGACCGAAGCGCCCGCGGGGAAGCACTCCCGGCTCCTGCCGTTCGACGATCCGTCGCGCCGGCGGCGGATCGTCAAGGTGGTCGCTTGGCTAATCGGCGTCGCCGTGGTCGTTCTCGTCCTGCAGCTGCTCGGCGTTGACGTCCGTGGCTGGCTCAGCAGCGTCTGGGATGCACTGAAGAACATCTCGTTCTGGTACCTGCTCGCGGGGTGGGCCGTTCAGACCGTGCAGACGACGCTGACCGCGCTTGCCTGGTACTTCATCCTCCGCGCCGGCTTCCCCAGGGCGCCGTTGTCCTACCTCCAGGTGCTCGCCGCGTACGCGGCCGGCGTCGCGCTCAACGGCTTCCTCCCGGCCAACCTCGGCACCCTCGTCATGCTGCTGATGTTCGTCGCGATGATCCCGGGCGCGAACTTTCCCGGGGTGCTCGGCGGCATGGTCGTTCAGAAGATCTTCTTCACGGTCGTCGGCACCCTCGTCTACCTCTACCTCTTCCTCTCGGTTCCGGGGTCGTTCGACCTCCAGCTCGGCTTCCCGCACGACCATCCGGGGCTCACCATCCTGATCTTGCTCGGCGGCGCCTTCCTGATCGTCCTGCTCGCACGGATTTTCTGGCGGAAGCTGAAGGGGCTCTGGGAGAAGGCAAAGCAGGGCGGCGCGATCCTCGCTCGCCCTCGTGACTACTTCCTCAAGGTTTTCCTGCCATCGCTCGGCGCCTGGCTTGCGAAGCTGGGAGTCACGGCGATCTTCCTGGCCGGCTACGGCATTCCCGTGACGTTTCACTCGATCATGTCCGTGATCGGCGGCAACTCGCTTGCGAACACCGTTTCTGCGACTCCGGGCGGGGTCGGCATCAACCAGGCCGTCAACTCGATCGCGCTCGAGGACTACACCGACGCAGCCACCGCGACCGCCTACTCGCTCGGCCAGCAGCTCGCGATCACGGCGTGGAACATCGGGTTCGCAGTTGTCGTCGTCGTCTGGGCTTTCGGCTGGACGGGGGGAAAGCTGCTCGTCCGGCAGTCCTACGCGGACGCCAAAGTGAAGGCCGCGGAGCAGAAGGAGCAGCGCGCCGCGAGGAAGGCGGCGAAAGGTGAGTCGGCGTGACCTCGGGCTACGGGGAGACCGTCACTTGGCAGCCCGAGCGGCCGCGGTTCAAGCCGCTGCGGCTCCTGATCTCGTGGTTCGTCACGGCGACGGCGCTCTGGGTCGCTGCGGCGATCCTCCCCGGCGTTCACATCGAGGGCGTGTGGGGCGCGCTGGCTGTGGCTGCGGTGGTCGCCGTATTGAACGCCGTGCTGCCGCCGTTGGTCGCCGCGCTGCGGCTTCCTTTCATGCTCGCGCTCGGCTTCCTGCTCGTGCTGGCGCTCAACGCCTTCGTGCTGAAGCTCGCCTCCGACGTGCTCGAGAACGCGTTCACCGTCGATTCCTTCTGGTGGGCGCTCCTGGCCGCGCTGGTCGTCGCGGCGGTGAGCGTCGTGCTCGAGGTCGTGTTCGGCACGAACGACGACGATACGTACACGCTCCAGGTCGTTCAGCGGATCGCGCGCAGGCAGGGCGGCGCCGAGCGTACCGACGTCCCGGGGATCATCTACCTCGAGATCGACGGCCTGGCTCTGCCTGTGCTGCGACGGGCGATGCGCGACGGCAACGCTCCGAACATGGCCCGCTGGCTCGCGGAGGGCACTCATGCGCTGACCGAGTGGGAGACAGACCTCTCGTCTCAGACCGGCGCCAGTCAGGCGGGTATCCTGCTCGGCTCGAACGAGGACATCCCGGCGTTCCGTTGGGTCGAGAAGGAGAACGGGACGCTGATGACGTGCTCAGCCCCGGCGGACTGCGCCCGCATCGAGCAGGAGCATGCGACCGGCAACGGCCTGCTGGTGCGCGGCGGCGCAAGTCGCGGCAACCTGCTCTCCGGCGAGGCTGACGAGCAGATCCTGACCGTCAGCAGGATCGAGGCCGAGAAGCGAGCTAACCCCGGCTACCGTGCCTTCTTCGCCAACGGGTTCAACGTGACGCGGGCGCTCGTCCTCTTCGGCTGGGAGGTGATCCTCGAGTGGGTCGCTGCGTTGCGGGCGAAACGGCGCGACGTACAGCCCAGAGGCCACCGTGGCGGTCTGTATCCGTTCATGCGCGGCGGTATGTGCGTGGTCGTCCGCGACTTGATCGTCTACGGCGTCCTGACGGACATGATGCGCGGCCGTCCCGCGGTCTACGCCACCTTCTCGAGCTACGACGAGGTCGCTCACCACTCCGGGCTGGAGCGCGCGGACACGCTCGAGGCGCTGCGCAAGCTCGACGAGCAATTCGGCCGAATTGACCGTGCCCGCCGCTACGCGCCTCGTCCGTACGTGATCGTCGTTCTGTCGGATCACGGCCAGACGCAGGGCGCGACTTTCAAGCAGCGGAACGGCTACGGGCTCGACGACCTGGTGGAACGCTCGCTCGAGAGCGGAACGGTCGAAGAGATCGCCGGCGGGGACGAGCAGCACGCGATGGTCGGTCACGCCATCGGCGAGGCGACGGGCAAGAAGGCCAAGAAACCGTCGAAGAAGGAAGTGTCGGGCCGGGAGGTCGTCGTGCTGGGCTCGGGGAACCTCGGTCTCGTCTATCTGATGGACGAGAACCGCCGCCTCACGCTCGAGGAGATCGAGGAGCGCCACCCGCGGCTGATCCCGGCTCTTCGCCTGCACCCGCACGTCGGCTGGCTCCTCGTTCGCTCGGCCACGCACGGAGCGGTCGTGTTCGGGGCGAACGGCGCGCACTTCCTCGCCGAGGGCCGCATGGAGGGGGAGTATCCGCTCGCCGACTTCTCGCCGAACGCGCCGGTCCACCTGCTGCGGACGGACGGCTTTCCGCACGTCGCCGACATCATGGTCGGCAGCTTCTACGACCCCGTGCTCGACGAGGGCTGCGCATTCGAGGAGCTGATCTCCTTCCACGGGGGCCTCGGCGGGCCTCAGACGCGTCCGTTCATCCTCCACCCGGTCGAGCTCGCACTTCCGGACGACCCCATTGTCGGCGCGGAGCGCGTGCACGCCCTGCTCTCGGGGTGGCGCGAGCTGCTCCAGGCTGGAGATCGAGCCGGGCAGACTGCCGCAGCGACCGCCGGCGAGTGAACATCTTCTGGGCTGCGCTCGTCATCGCGGCGGTGACCGCTCCCGCGGTTGCGGCGATGCTGCTCGTGCGGCGGCGTGCCCCGGAAGGCAGCTACTTCGCCGATGGCGACCGTGCCGCAGGCGTGTTCGGCGTGCTGGCGACCGGATTCTCGGTGCTGCTGGGTTTCATCGTCTTCCTGGCCTTCGAGAGCTACGACCAGTCGAGGTCGGGCGCGGAGGAGGAGGCGCTGATGCTCGCGCAGCAGGTTGAGACCGCTCAGTTTCTCCCTCAACCGGCCGCTGAGAAGCTGACCGGCGAGCTGGTGTGTTATGGCCGCTCGGTCGTGTACCTGGAGTGGCCGCGGTCAGAGTCGGGGGAACTAGACGACGACATCAATCCGTGGGGAGCCGAGCTCTTCCGGACGCTGAAGACGGTCGATCCGAAAACACCGAGCGAGCAGTCTGCCTATGGCAAGTGGCTCGACCAGACATCCGATCGCGAGGCGGCTCGGATCGACCGTATCCACGGCGCGGTCGGCGTCATTCCCACGCCGCTGTGGATCGTCCTGCTCTTCATCGCCGTCGTCATCTTCGTATACATGCTGTTCTTCGCGGACCGGGCTGAGGGCGCGATCACTCAGGCGGTGCTGATGGGATCGGTCGCGGCGGTCATCGTCGCCATGCTGCTCCTGATTCGATTCCTGGACCACCCGTTTCACACCGGCGTTGGCGGTGTTCGCCCGGTGGCGATGGAGCGAACCCTGCGCATCATGGATGAGGAGCTGCGCATCGCCGACCGACGCATCGTGCTGCCCTGCGACGCTGAAGGAACCGCTCTCTCGTGACGGAGGCGCCTCGGCGCGACTGGGTCGAGATCGGCGCCACCGTCCTCCTCGCACTCGCAGCGGTCGCAACGGCGTGGAGCAGCTACCAGGCGGCGCGCTGGAACGGCGAGCAGGCGAAGATAGCCTCAGCCGTGAACAAGGCGCGGATTCAAGCGGCACGCGCCTCGGATCTGGCGAATGCGCAGCAGGAAGTCGACGTAGCCACGTTCTCGCAGTGGATCGACGCCTATGCGCGCAAGGAGGCGAGGCTGGCCAACTTCTACTTCAAGCGCTTTCGCGAGGAGTTCAAGCCGGCAGTGCACGCGTGGGTAGCGACTCGGCCGCTGGAGAGCGACGGCGCTCCGCTGACCCCCTTCGTGATGCCGCAGTATCGGCTGGCGGCGAAGGCCGAGGCCGACCGGCTGGACCGCCGGTCCGAGGAGCTCTCCGCCCAGATGCGACGGAACGTCCAGCGTTCAACCAATTACGTGCTCGGCGTCGTCCTCTTCGCGGTCGCTCTGTTCTTTGCAGGGATGAGCACCAAGCTCATGGGGTCGGGGCCCCGTAAGGCGTTGCTCCTTTTTGGTTGGCTTCTGTTCGCGGGGGCCGTCGTCTGGATCGCGACGTCCCCAGTAAGCGTCTCCGTCTAGGTGGCGAGCGCCTTCGCCTTGATCGCGTCGAACTCCTCCTGCGTGATGGTGCCGCTGTCCAGCAGCTGCTTCGCCTTCTCGATCTCCGCGGCAGAGCCGCCGGAAACCGACTTCACGTAGTCGTCGAACTGGGTTTGTTGTGCCCGCGCCTGCTCGATGTTTCGCTGCGCCATCTCGTCGTGGTTCACGATCAGGTAGGCGAAGACACCGATGAACGGGATGAAGAGCATGAAGATCAACCAAAGCGCTTTCTTGCCTCCGCCGATGTCCCGGCGCCTGAAGACGTCGATGGCGACGGTGATCAGGAGCCAGAAGAAGGCCACCCAGACGAAGAAGATGAGCAACGTCCAAAGGACCTCGAGGAACGGATAGTCAGCTGCGAGAGGCATGGATCCTCCTGATGAGTTGGGCGTGATTCGAGGAGTCTAGAGAGTGGCTCGGTCGAGATTGCCGAGCCGGCAATCGCTAGGTCGTGTCCGTCTCCAGCGGCGGGCGGCCTCCGTGCGTGCGGGGGATGTCCGCATCCAGAGGGGCCCGTTGGTCGTAGTCCGGCAGTGCTCGCTCGGCCCGGCGGAGAGCGATCCCGTGGCTGTTCACGATCACGTAGGCAAAGACGCCGAAGAACGGGACGAACAGAAGGAAGAGCAGCCAGGCGACCTTTTTCCAGCCCCCGATGTCGTGGCGGCTGAAGAGGTCTCCGATCACGATGAACAACAACCCGAACCACGACACCAAGAGGAAGAAGATGAGCATCGTCGCGAGGACTTCGAGGAAGGGATAGTCAGCTGCGAGCGGCATCG
>JBKPFE010000075.1:0-6176 GCA_046728705.1 Actinomycetota bacterium | reverse complement strand
GCCTTCGTCTGGCGCGGGTTGCGTCCGTTGCACAGGACGAAGAAGTCGGTGTAGACGCAGACCGGCCGCAGGTCGAGGATGACGACTTCCTCCGCCAGCTTCTCCTGGGCGAGGCCGGCGATGAGGCGAGCTTGTTCGAGGGATGTCAGTCGGAACGGATCCTTTCGCGTCTCTACAGCCACAAGTTTAGCTCGGCGCCCTGCCGTACAAACCTCGTCGCTCGATCTCCCGCGCCACGGGCGCCGGAACGAGCTGGTCAATGGCCTCACCGCTGGCGATGCGCTCGCGGAGCTCGCTTGACGCGATCGGGAGCTGCTCGATCTCGAAGACCTGGACGCCGCCCGCAGGCATGGGCTGACCCGGCCGCGCGGCAACCGCCACCGGAATCAGGCGCAGGATCTCCTCCGGCTCCTTCCAGGTGTCGAACACGGCCCACTGATCGGCGCCGAGGACGAACACGGCGTCCTCGAAGTGCTCGTCGCGGAGCAGGTCGACCGTGTAGGGGTGGTCGTCCAGCCGCACCTCCGTGTCGGGCAAGTCCCGAAAGGCCAGCCTTGCCAGCTCGAGCCGAGTCGGGGCATCGAGCACCGTCGGCTTGTGTCCGGGATTCGCGGTCACGAGCACGAGCAGCCGGTCGGCGCTGAGCTCGCGCAGCGCTCCCTCCGCCAGCGCGACGTGGCCAAGGTGCGGCGGATCGAACGCGCCGCCAAGGATCGCCGTCGTCAGAGCGTCACCGTCTCGTCGCCGATCTCCACCTCGGCCCCGCTCTTGGCCCCCACCGCTCGCAAGGCCTGCTCCAGCGCCTCGCGCTCGGGCGGAGTCCCTTCGACTCGATAGCCGCGCTCGGTGCGGAAGATGCGGTACGGCCCGCGCCCTTCAGGCCGTGGCCGGTAGACGAGGAAATCGACGAGCCCATCGTCGGCCGCCTGCCCCGGCTCGGGCGCGGCTGGGCAGAGGTCGAAGAGCGCGCGCTTCAGGTCGTCGATCCCCTCACCGGTCGCCGCGGACGTTCGAACCACGCGGAGCACCCGCGGATCCTCGGTCGAGAACGCCGCGTCCGGCGCAATGTCGACCTTGTTGAGGACGACGATCTGCGGGAGCCGATCGAGGCCGGCACCATAGGCCCCGAGCTCACGGTCGATCGTCGCGAACCGCACAGCAGGATCGCCCTCCGACGCGTCGATCACATGTACGAGCAGACGGGCGCGCTCGAGATGGGCGAGGAACTCGTGCCCCAGCCCCACGCCCTCACTCGCGCCTTCGATCAGCCCGGGGACATCGGCGACGGTCAGCTGCCTTCCGTCCTGGGCATCGACCGTCCCGAGGACAGGCGAGATCGTCGTGAACGGGTAGTCGGCAACCTTCGGCTTCGCATTCGAGATCCGGCGCAGCAGCGAGGACTTCCCCGCATTCGGCATGCCGACGAGGGCGGCGTCGGCGAGGAGCTTGAGGCGCAACTCGAGCTCCGCTTCTTCACCCGGCATGCCCACTTCGGCGAAGCGGGGCGCACGTCGCGTCGGCGTGGCGAAGCGACGGTTGCCCCGGCCGCCGGCGCCACCGCGCGCCACGACGACACGCGACCCCGGCGTCGCGAGGTCGGCGATCAGCCGCTCGTCGGCGTCCAGCACCTGTGTTCCGGCGGGAACCCGGAGCTCGACGTCTTGGCCGTCGGCTCCGTGCTTGCCCGCGCCACGGCCATGGCCGCCGGCGGCCGCCTTGTAAACGCGCGGCGCCTGGTAACGCGCGAGATCGCGCAGGTCGTGATCGGCGAGCAGGATCACGTCGCCGCCATGGCCGCCGTCGCCTCCGTCCGGCCCGCCCTTGGGGACGTACTTCTCGCGGCGGAAGCTCAGCGCGCCGTGTCCACCCCGCCCGGCCTGCACGCGAACGCGGGCCCGGTCGTTGAACATGGAACGCGGTTACGAGCTCTGCGGCTCGCCGACGACGACGGTGCGGCGCTCGCCGCTACGGTGGAACTCCACTCGCCCGTCGCGCGTCGCGAAGATGGTGTCGTCGCGGCCCAGGCCGGCGCCCGGCCCGGGCTTGAAGCGCGTTCCGCGCTGCCGCACCAGGATCATCCCGGCGCGCACGTCCTGACCGTCGTAGATCTTCACGCCGAGGCGCTTGGACTGCGAGTCGCGCCCGTTGCGTGAGGAACCAAGTCCCTTCTTGTGTGCCATCTACGTGTCTTCCTTTGGCTTGGTCGTACGAGTTCTCGAGGACGTTGTAGCAGAGGTCTTTCGCTGCGCCGTTGCGCGCTTGGTGCCGATCGACTGGATCTGGATCTGCGTCAGCTTGCTCCGGAAGCCGGTGTGCCGGCGATAGCCCGTCCGTCGACGGTACTTCCCGATCCGGATCTTCTCGCCTTGGACGTGTGCGAGCACCTTCGCGGTCACCGGCTGTCCCTTCGGCGACAGCTCCGCCTTGCCGTCGCCGCCCTCGAAGATGACGTCCGGCTTGAACGTCTTGTTCTCGTCGAGGTCGAGGCGGTCCACGAGCAGCTTTTCGCCCTCGTGAACGACGTACTGCTTGCCACCGAGCTTGATGATCGCGTAACCGGCCATGAGAAACGCGCGGTCACCCGCGCGGCGGGTCAGTCTACCAGCGGTTTTTTAGCCGGCCGAGCCGGCCGAGCCGGCACGGCCTCTGCTGGTCGGCGCCGCCAAGTCGGCGCCTTGGCCCTCAGCCGCGCCGGTTTGAGCCGTGGCCGCGGGCTTCTTGCGCCGGCGGCCGCCGCGGCTTCCACGCCGCGTCCGCTTCTTCTTCGGCTGGGCACCGTCGGTCGTCTCACTGTCGGTCTCCACTGAGCCGAGCTGAGGATCGGGAACATGGATGAGGACCGGCGCCTCGGACGACTCGCCGTTGACGCTCGTCTCGGCTGCGACCGCGGGCTTCTTCTTCCGCTTTCGGCCGCCGCGAGACCCGCGACGGGTCTTCTTCCGCTTCGGCTGCCCCTCGTGGGCGGCTGCCTCGGTCTCGGGCTCGGGTTCTGCGGCCACTGGTTCTTCTGCGACCTGCTCCTGAGCGACCGGCTCCGGCTCCTCTGCGGCCGCCTCCGGCTTCTCCGCTTGCGCTTTCGGCTTGGCCGCTCGGGAGCGGCGGGCGCGCGTCGGCTTCTCGGCGAGCGCCTCGGCCGTGATCGGCGGCAGCACGGTTTCACCCGGCCGGCCGACGAGCTCCGCGTAGGCCGCGCCGTCCAGGATGCGCGTGATCCGCACCTTGACGCGCTTGCCGACCATGCCGGCCGCGCCCGCAACCGAGATGACGGTGTCGCCGTCCTTCGCCACGCCGGCGGTTGGGTCATGCAAGCCGACCTCGACGAGCTTGACCTGGCGCTCCTGCCCCTCTTCGAGCGGGCTCTCCGGCTGAAGCTTCGCCACGGGCCCGCGCACCAGCTCCTTGAAGTAGTCGGCTGGGACTCCTTCCTTGGCGACGATGAAGAACCGGCGCCGCGTTCGCTCCTCGATCGCCCGGAGCCGAGTCGCTCCCGGCCCGATCAGGATCGAAGCGACGTGTGCGTTCAGCTCGACCCGGAACGCCCCACTGCGCGTGCCGGAGGCAAGGGCACGGAGCTTGCGCTCGACCTCGACCGCCGCCGACGTCTCGGAGATGACGATCCCGTCGCCGTTGCAGGTCGGGCAGCGCGTCGTCAGGATCTCGCGCGGCCCGTGGGCCACGTTCTGCCGCGTCATCTCGACCAGACCGAGCGGCGAGATCTCGACGACGTAGGTCTTCGTCCGGTCGCGCTCGAGCTCGGTCTTCAGCGCCTCCTCGACCGCTTCTCGATTCTTCGGGTTCGCCATGTCGATGAAGTCGATGACGATGATCCCGCCGATGTCGCGCAGCCGCAGCTGGCGAACGACCTCCTTGACCGCTTCGAGGTTGTTCTTCGTGATCGTGTCCTCGAGCCGCTGTCCCGAGCTCCTGGAGCGTGATCCGACGAAGCGTCCGGTGTTGACGTCGATGACGGTGAATGCCTCGGCGTAGTCGAAGACGAGGTAGCCGCCGGAAGGCAGGTCGACCCGCCTCGACAGCGTCGAGCGGATCTCCTCGTCGACACCGAAGTCCTCGAACAGTGATGTCCTGCCGGTGTGCTTGTGCACCTTCTCGGCCATGTGCGGGGACGTCTTCTTGAGGTAGCCGACAACGCGTTTGTACGCGAGGTCGTTGTCGACCACCGCGCGCTCGAAGTCGTTCGTGAACAGATCGCGGACGACGCGCAGCGGCAGCTCCGCCTCCTGGTAGATCAGCGCGGGAGCCTCCACCTCTTCTGCGCGTTCCTGGATCGTCTTCCAGAGACGCTCGAGGAAGTCGATGTCGCGCTCGATGTCCTCGGCCGACGCACCTTCCGCGGCGGTGCGGACGATCACGCTGCCCTCCTTAGGGCCGACCTGCTTGACGATGTCGCGTAGGCGGCTTCGCTCATCGTCGGGGAGACGCCGCGAAACGCCGGTGCCCTCGCCGCTCGGGACGTAGACGACGAAGCGGCCCGGCAGGGAGATCTCGGTCGTCAGCCTTGCCCCCTTGGACTTCATCGGGTCCTTGACGGCCTGCACGAGCAGCTCCTCACCGCGGCTGAGCAGATCCTGGATCTTCCGTCCGTGACGCCGTCCTTCGAGCTCGGGCGTCACGATCTCGTCGACGTAGAGGAAGCCGTTCTTCTCGAGGCCGATCTCGACGAACGCGGCCTCCATGCCGGGCAGGACGTTGTCGACCGTGCCCTTGTAGATGTTTCCCGCGATCGAGCGGCTGTCGTCCCGCTCGAGGTAGACCTCGGCGACCTTGCCGTCCTCGAGCACGGCGACGCGCTGCTCGCCGACGTCGACGGAGACGACGAGCTCGCGCTTGGCCGGAGGCGGGAGCACCCGAGCCGTGGCGGTTCGACGACGGGCCGTGCGGGCCTGGCGCCCGCCTTCGCGCTCGGCGCGCCGCGGCTTCTCCGCAGCGCGAGCCGGCTTCACCTCGGCGGCCGCGGTCGCGCGCTCGCCCGGCTTGCGACGGCCTCGGCCTCCGCGGGTTCCGCGGCGGCGACGTTTCCTGGGTTGAGTCGGGTCGCCCGCTTCGGCGGGCGCGGTTGTTACTGGTTGTTCGGGTTCGGCCCGCTCCTCGGCAGGCTCAGGTTGGGACGGGCGCTTTCGGCGCCGAAACCATTGAAGCAAAAGGAATCTCCTTGTCTGTGAGCGCGCGCGCGCAGCTCGCCACCGGCGTGTCGGCGGGGCGCGCGCTGCGAAGTATCTGTAAGAGCAGACTGCATAAAGCTCGCTCGCAGGCTAGCAGCAGGCCTGGCCGCGCCAGGCTCAGGCTGCGGCCGCAGGCCTGAGCTTCGTCCGCCTCGTTCGGATCGCCCGCAGCCGCTGCGAGAGCCGCGCCCAGGCCCAGGGCTCGATCTCCAGGTAACGAGCCGGAGACTGAGTCCTGGTTGTGACCAGATATTCGAACCAGGCATCGGCTTCCTCGATCAGCAGCAGTTCGTGCGGATCACGCTTCGTCGCCATGGCCGGATGCTAGGTCCTGCGGCGGACGGACCCCATTCGCTGAAAGTCTGACGACTTTCAGCGACCCTTTCTAGCCGGGCTCGAGCTTCGCTCGACCGCGGCCCAGACACGCTGCGAACTTCCTTGACCCGGCGACGTCACCGGACGAACGGGCAAAGCCCGTTCGTCGGCGCGTTAACGGCGTCGGATGGCGATCGCTTGCAGGACCCCGATTGCGAGCAGATTCGTGACCATCGCGGAGCCGCCGACGCTGACGAACGGCAGCGGGATGCCCGTGATCGGGGCGATCCCGATCGTCATTCCGACGTTGACGAAGATCTGGAGGAGGAGGCCGAACACGATTGCGCCGGCGGCCGTCGCGCAGAACGGATCGCGCGCGGTCGCGATCACCCGAATCCCTCGCCAGAGCAACAGCAGGTAGAGCAGGAGCAGCACCGAAACCCCGGCGAAGCCGCGCTGCTCGGCCAGCGAGGCGAAGACGAAGTCGGTGTGGTGCTCCGGCAGATAGTCGAGGTTCGTCTGCGTCGCCCCCGCAACCCCGCGGCCGGTCGAACCGCCGGCGCCCACGGCCGTGATCGACTGGTTGATGTTGTAGGCCGCGCCCTGGGGGTTCTCGGTCGGATCGAGGAACGCCGTGATCCGGTCGCGCTGGTACTGCTCGAGGATCGGGATGCCGAGCGA